>JBGSKP010000649.1:0-2460 GCA_041741175.1 Thiocapsa sp.
GCGCGCGCGACCGGCGCCGCGCCGCGCCAGCGCGGCAGGAGCGAGGCATGGACGTTGATGCAACCCAGGCGGGGCGCCTCCAGCACGGCGACCGGCAGCAGCAGCCCGTAGGCCACGACGACCATGAGGTCGGCATCGAACGCCACAAGGTCGCTGATGGCGCCGGGGTCTTTCTTCAGACTCTCCGGCTGCATCACGGGGATCCCATGTGCCAGGGCGAGCGCTTTGACCGGGCTGGCCTGGAGTTGTCGTCCGCGTCCGGCTGGTCGATCCGGCTGGGTGTAGACCCCGACGACCTGGATCGGCGGCGCGCCTGAGCCAGCGTCTGAGCCAACGTCTGAGCGAGTGCCGGGCGCGGCGAGCAGGGCCGCAAGGCTGGGGACGGCGAAGTCGGGCGTGCCGGCAAAAATGATCCGGAGCGGCTTCATGGCAACCGATCTTCGGCGCGTGCGGCGATCCGCATCAAATGATCCCTCGGCGCTTCTCCGGCTCGCCGACGCTCTGGCGCTGCTCCTTTTCGAGCTTGCGGCGGATGCGCTGGCGCTTCAGCATTGAGATATGGTCGACGAAAAGCTTCCCGTCGAGATGATCGATCTCGTGCTGGATGCACACGGCGAGCAGGCCGTCGGCGTCGAGCCGAAACGACTTGCCGTCGCGATCGAGCGCCTCGACGGTCACCCGCTCGGCGCGTTTGACCGTCTCGAAGAACCCTGGAACCGACAGACAACCCTCGTCCATCTGCTCGTCACCCTCTCTGGCGGTGATCACCGGGTTGATCAGACAGAGCGGCTGGTCGTGGTTCTCCGAGATGTCCATGACGATGATGCGCTGCGGGACATTGACCTGGATGGCCGCCAGGCCGATGCCGGGAGCCGCATACATGGTCTCCAGCATGTCGTCGATCAGGCGCTGGATGTCGGCGTCCAGACGCGACACCGGTCGTGCCTTGTTGCGGAGTCTGGGGTCGGGGAAGGTCAGAATATCGAGCTTTGCCATCGCAATTGGGTCATGAGGAAAGTGAA
Organism: Thiocapsa sp.; assembly: GCA_041741175.1. Lineage (GTDB taxonomy): Bacteria > Pseudomonadota > Gammaproteobacteria > Chromatiales > Chromatiaceae > Thiocapsa. The sequence goes on from JBGSKP010000649.1 coordinate 1,023, forward strand.
ATGGGCATCCGGTGGCAGGACTCAGGTCGCATGCGCTAGTATCACCCGGATAGTACACCCCAAAATGGGGCCGGGTGAATCCCGTTTCGAGCATCCGGGAGGTCCGATGCGTGCGTTCTCCGTTCATTTCACCCTTGGGGTCGCGATCCTGTGGATCGGCCTATCCGCGACTTTCGGGGTCCAGGCCGTCGAGCTTGCCGAGGACGCCCCCGAGGTTTACACGGTCCGTACGGGTGATACGCTCTGGTCGATAGCCGGTCGTTTCCTGCGCGATCCCTGGCTCTGGCCGGAGGTCTGGGAGGCCAATGACGAGGTCGGCGATCCCAATCGCATCTATCCCGGCGAGCGTCTGCGTCTCACCCGGGTGGCCGGCCAACCCAAGGTGGTGCGCGACACCGGTGGCGGCGCAGCGGGCGGGATGCGGGTCGTGAAGCTCAGTCCGCGGGTGCGGGTCAGCGCGCTGGATGCCCCGGTGCCGACGATTCCGGTCGCCTCGATCGCGCCGTTTCTCAGTCAGCCGCGCGTGGCCGATTCGGACGATATCAAGCGCGTGCCTTACGTCGTCGGCTTTGCGGACGATCGCACGATTGCCGGAACATCCGATTCGGTGTTCGTGCGTCGCATCCCGACGAATGCCGTCTCGCAGTTCCAGATCCTGCGTCCGGGCGACGCCCTGCGCGATCCGGAGACAAACCGGATCCTCGGCTACGAGGCGACCTTCATCGGCAATGCCACGCTCGAACGTGCCGGGGATCCGGCGATCCTGACGGTCACGAGCGCCGAGCGCGAAGTCTCCATCGGCGATCGGGTGATTCCGGCCTCTCTGGAAGCCGCGCTGGAAAACTTCCTGCCGCGCCCGGCGCCCCGGGGGACACGCGGTCAGATCCTCTCGGTGATGAACGGCGTCTCCCAGATCGGTCAATACGACATCGTCATCCTTAATCGCGGCAAGCATGACCAGATCGCGTCCGGACATGTTTTCGAGGTTTTCCGCGGCGGCGAGCTGGCGCGTGACGAGATTCGCGACGGCAGCGCTAACTGGAACTGGCGAAAGGAAAGCCCGTTGACCGGATCCTTCTGGGTCGGCGATGAATGGTCGTTCGACGGTTGGCTTCGCAATGAGCCGGATCCGAATGAGCCATTGCCTTTGCATGCCGACTTTCGACGTGATCGCGGGACCTACATTCGTCCTTACCAGCGTGCCGGCATCCTGATGGTGTTTCGGACCTTCGATCGCGTCAGCTTCGCCCTGGTGCTCAATGCCAACAAACCGATGCGCGTTGGTGATCAGATTGCCCCCCCGCCCGAGTCATGACAGGTCGGCAGTGCTGAGCCGGCGCGGCGCATGAACCGGTCAACGGACTCGGTCGCCCATTGGGTTACGCTGATGTCGGCACCCGGCGTCGGCCCGCGCACGGCGGCGCGGCTGCTCGATCAT
>JBGSKP010000650.1:0-3112 GCA_041741175.1 Thiocapsa sp.
GCGGACAACGCGCCTGGGCCCCGGGCGGGACGGGCGGCAGCCGTTGAACCAGGTCGCAACCCGGACAGGCAATGATGTCGGCGGCTTGGTGCATCCGGGCCATGGGTGGAGTCCTGCGCTGTACCTCGCAGCATGATAACCCGCCGCGATGCGACGCCACTCGTCTCTGCCGAGGCCCCTGCTCGCTTCGCGGTGCGGATCGCAAACCCGGATCTCAAACTTAAACCGCGCCGGGTGCGGTATGCGTCGTTTGTTGGAGTGGATTGGCTGCGCCAGTTCCGACGACTGTCGGAGTTGGCGCAGTTTAAGGTATTAAAAAATATCAAATTTTAAACCGCGTCTCCACAAAGGTCGGAAAAATCGTTGAGTTCGACACACAATGATCATTGCGCATTTCACTCCGGACGCGGTTTAGATCTCAAACAGGGTGGCTCGGCAAGGGTCCGAAGAACAACTGCTTGGCCTTGTCCTTGCCGATCAGGCGCACCAGCTCGTGCAGGGTGCAGTACATCAGAATCAGCAGGAACAGGAGGATCTGAATGGCCCAGAAATGCGGCCAGACGATCTCGGCGAGCAGTTTCTCGTTGCCGGCGACCAAACCGCCTGCCTGCCGCGAGAAGTCGACGAGACGCTCCGCATAGTGCACCGCCGCGGCGACCATTTGATAGAGCAATGTCTTCCAGACCACGTTGTAGACCAGCGGTTTTTCGGGGTAACGATTGATGATGGGCAACAAGTCGGCGATCAGCACGGCCTTGCCGAGGATAAGGGCAGCAAGTGCGATCGATACTGATGTCGTGGCCCGGATGCCGGTCCCCTCGAGCATCAAGACACGGATCACGACCACCAGGTGCAGGGCGACGAAGAAATAGAGCGTCGGCGGCAGGATCGCCAAAAACTCCTCTTTAAGCTTGGTCAAAACTCTCTTCATGGTGTCCACGGTTCCTGCCGGGCGGAAGACCCGGCGCCGTTCAGGTCGCCCGATCCGCAAGCGCGGATCGGGCATCATCCTAAATCGCGTCCGGTGCGGTATGCGATGTTTTTGGATTGGATCAGCCACGGCAGCATCCGCGGCCGTCGGAGCTGACGCGGTTTAGAGCTTGGCCTCGAGCTTCTTCATCTCCGCCTTGGCCTTCTGCCAGAAGGTCTCCTTGGGTGCCTTCTTGCATTCCTCGACGACGAAGGGGACCACCGTCTCGATGCCCTCGACGTCCACGGCCTCCGCCTCGGGTTCGCCCTTAGCGTTGTAGGCGACTGCCCAAGACACCGCTTCGGGCTGGAAACTCTCTTCCAGACCAAGGAACTCCTCACACGTCATCTTGGCATCGGGTTTCTTGGACGACGCATGCTGGCTCGCGGACGAGTCGGCTTTGGCCGTCGCGTGCGCACCACCGGATGCAATCCGCAGCTTCTCGCCGGTCTTGACCACGTCGGAGGTCAGCTTGTTGGCTGCCTTGAGTGCATCGACCGAGACCTTGAAACGCTCGCTGATCGCGAACAGGTCATCACCCGCCACCACCACATAGGTGGCGGTGGCGGAGTCGTACTTGCCTTCGGCATGGGCGCGCGGGCCCGTGTCCGCCGCCTGGACGCTTCCGAATGCCAGACAGGCGGTCAACGCCACGACCGAGCAGGCCGTTTTCAGTGCGGATGGACGGGAGGGAGTTTGCGTCTGTTTCATCTTCATCGCTGACGTGCACCTTGGGTTGAGTTGATTGGGTACGGATATTGATCCGGGCAGGGATTGTCGGCCGTGCCTCAATAGATCACGGCACGGCGGAAGCTGCGGCGGCCCACACCGGCGAAAGACACCGGGGTCAGGGGCATGCCGATGATGTCGATGAAGAGCGACGCCGGTCCGGCTTCGGCGGGAAGCGTACCCTCCAGAACCCGAACTTGGTAGCTCAGATCATCCCCGACGAGCTCCGGCTCTTGGAGCACCAGCACCACGTCCTCCATGTCCTGATTCTCGAGGAACGACAGGGTCGCGTTGGGCGGATCGAGCAGGAAGCTCTCCTCGCCTTCGCTCCAGAAGGGAACGAAACGGGCGGTGGTCATGTGGCCGGCGATGCGCTCCGGGCGGTCGGAGAACATCACCGTGGCGGGACTGATGCCCTTGAGGGTGAGACGGCCGTCCGCATGGACGATGGATCGGGCATTCTGAACAAACAGGAAATCCGCCTTCTCGGCGGACGCATGGCCCGTCTTCTTGTGCTCGCTCGCGCCCGTGTCGGACATCGCAGACTTCGAGGCCAAGGCCAGTGGCGCCAGCGTGGCGGCTGCGGCAAGCAGGTGTCTTCTCGTGGTCATCGTCGTCTCCCAGATGGGTGGTTCAGTGGGTGGTCGGGTCAGGTGTCGGTGACTGGCGGGCGCTGTCGTGGCGCCCCTTTACCAACGGAAGGTCGCCCCAAGCACGGGGCCAGTGAAACGGATGTCCGCATCGTCCTCGTCGAACTCATAGGACAGCGAACGCAGGGCAAGGGTGACGTCGCCCCAATCGAAGCGATAACCAGCTCCCAGGGCGGCCTGCCAGGTCCAGTTCGACGAGCCGGTGCCCAGATCCAGGTAGTAGGGCATGAACCAGCGCGTGTCTCCGAACAGGATCTGGCCTTTGACCCCCAGGATGCCGTCCCACTCATTCTTGTCCGAGGAGACCTTGCCGGTTCGCTCAAGCCGATCGTCGTTGCCCGCGAGCTGCCACGTCAACTCGGTATCAAGACCGAGGTAGCGAAAACCGGCGAGCAGATCGACATTGCCCCAAGCGCCATGGGACAGCGCATAGCCGCCGGCCAGGGTCCATACCATTCCGCTGAGACTGGTCTCGGCCTGATGAGCAAGACTGGGCAAGGGCTCGCCGCGGGGTCCGCTGAAGGTGTGAATGCGGGAGTCCTGGTTGCCCAGGTCTAGGTAGATGATGTCGGTGACGACCGACCAGGCCCCCTTGCGTGCCTCGCCGCTCAGCATCAACGCGAATTGCAGGTTGGACAGATAGTCGTTGGGGCCGATCTCCGTGTCGAGTTGGCGGACGCCCGATCGCGGCAGGTCATACTCCAGATTGCCGTTGACATTCGGCAGCCAGAGATAGGGCGTGACGCTGAAACGCCACTGGCCG
>JBGSKP010000651.1:0-1931 GCA_041741175.1 Thiocapsa sp.
TGAAGAAGACCTGGATCAGGATCGGCACGGCAAGCAGCACAATGATGAGCGGCTGCGCGATGATCTGCTCGCCCTGGAAGCCGAACAGCAGGACCAGCGTGACCAAGAGGGCGATCAGCGAGAGCGGCTGCATGAACGCCAGGACCCGGCGTAGCTTCTCGCCGCTCGGGTCCTGTTTGAGCAAGAGCGTGCGCCAGATATTCGCAATGATCAGCGGCACCACGATATAGAGCAGCACCGACAGCAGCAGGGTGTCCCAGGGCACCGTGATCGCGGCCAGCCCGAGCAAGAGTCCGACGATCGGGGCGAAGGCGAACACCATGATGACGTCGTTCAGTGCAACCTGCGTCAACGTGAAGTGCGGCTCGCCGCGCGAGAGATTGCTCCAGACGAAGACCATGGCCGTGCAGGGTGCGGCGGCCAACAGGATCAGCCCCGCAATGTAGGAGTCGATCTGCTCGGCCGGCAGCCAGGGCCGAAACAGCCAGCCGATGAAGAGCCAGGCCAGCAGGGCCATCGAGAAGGGTTTCACGCCCCAGTTGATGAAGAGCGTCACGCCGACCCCGCGCCAGTGCTCGGTTACGCCCTTGAGCGCCTTCAGGTCGATCTTCAGCAGCATCGGGATGATCATCAGCCAGATGAGCACGGCGACCGGCAGGTTGATCTGCGCGACCTCGACCGCGGCGACTGCATGGAAGGCGCCGGGCGCCAGGTGGCCCAGACCGATGCCGATCAGGATGCAGAGGAAGACCCAGAGGGTCAGATAGCGTTCGAAGAACCCCATGGGTGCGCCGGCGGCGTGTTTGCCGGTGGTTTCGCATTGGCTGCTCATGTTGCCCTCGCAGTTGGACTCGAGACGGGCGCGCCGGGCCGGAATCCGAAACGGCGCGCGTGCTGACGAGGATCATATCCGGTTATTCGTATATATGGAAAACCAAATTTCCAGACGTGTGATCCGAAACAAGCGCGAGACCATCAAGCGGATCGTCTGCCGCAGGTTCGCAAACCAGCGTCTTTTGAATACTTTAAACCGAGCCAGCTCCGACAGTTGTTGGAGCTGGCTCGGTCAAGCCACTCCAACAAACGACGCATACCGCACCGGGCGCGGTTTAGCTTGGATCGATCGGTGAAAAGCATACGAAGAATCGATCCGGGTCGGCGCCTCGGTTATCCAGCGGCGTGGCCATGACGTCATCGGATCAAGCCTCCGGCACGGCGTTACCTTTCGGTAATGGTGTTTCGCGACTGCTGTTACCAAAGCGAGACATCGCTGACGCCAAGCAGTTGATTCTGTTTCCCGGGCGCCTGGGCATGGCCCTTGCCAATGCAGATGTCGGAGCCAAGGCCCCTGAGCCTGCGCCGAACAGTATGACCGGAACAGCATCTTCACCACACCAACTGAGGCATTCGACGCGATGACAGGCATCAGCAGACGACGTTTTCTCAAGGCCGGCGGCACGGCGGCAGCGGCGGGTGCGACGCTCCTCGGCACCGGGTTGGCGGCGGCAGAGGGGATAGCCGCGAATCCGGGCGCAACCACGCTGCCCTATCCGCGTGCCGGTATCGCGAAGGCCGCCGCACTCAAGGTGAACGAGCCGATGGCCTTCGCTTATCCGGACGAGGACTCTTTCTGCCAGATGTTGCGGTTCGGTGCCCCTGTATCGGGCGGCGTTGGCCCCGACGGCGACATCGTCGCCTACAGCACTCAGTGCACGCACATGGGTTGCCCGCTCAGCTACGACAAAGAGGCGCGCACCTTCAAGTGCGGCTGTCACTTCAGCATCTTCGATCCCGAGATGCACGGCCAGATGGTGGACGGTCAGGCCACCGAGAATCTCCCGCGGATTCTGCTCGAGTACGACCCGTCGGACGACACCCTCCACGCTGTCGCGGTCGAGGGCCTGATCTATGGCCGCCAATGCAACGTCCTG
>JBGSKP010000652.1:0-4171 GCA_041741175.1 Thiocapsa sp.
GTTCGCTGGCTGCTGGAAGAGCTGCGGGTCTCGCTGTTTGCCCAAGCGCTGGGGACCGCAGGCCCGGTGTCGATCAAGCGGATCGAGGCGCGTTGGCGCGAGTTGGGGCTTTAGCCGATGGGCGGAATTTGGTCACGAAAAGCGGTAATATCCGGACCAGGCTGAAAACGCTGATCGCGCATGCCCCAGGGCTTCCGAAGTCTCAATTGCTGATGGACTGGTCCGACATATGAGATGGCGAAATCGCAAGCAAAGCACGAATGTTGATGACCGACGACAGACGACCGGTGGGCGCGGTAGCGGTGGAGGCGGGATGCCGTCCATCGGGATGCTCCTGTTCATTTGGCCGGTCATCAAACCGCTCTTACGATCCAAGCTCGGGCTGGCCATTGTCGGGATCGGGGCGCTCGCCTATTTCGCCAGCTCCAATCTGTCGCTCTTCACCGGCGGGAGTCCGATCGCCGTGGTTGATGGACAGGACGATGAGCAGGCGGCGTTCATCAAAACCGTTCACGGCGACACCGAGGCCGTCTGGGGCGAGATCTTCGCGCAGGCCGGGCGACGCTATCCGCCGGCCATCCTGGTCCTCTACCGCGGCTCGACGGTGAGCGCCTGCGGGCCGGCGAGTGCGCGAATGGGTCCCTTCTATTGTCCCGAAGATCGGAAGGTCTATGTCGATCTCGGCTTTTTCGAGGACCTCGAGAGGCAGCATGGCGCGGAGGGTGATTTTGCCCGCGCCTATGTGCTCGCCCACGAGATCGGCCATCACATCCAGAACCTGGAAGGCACCCTGGATCAGGTCCAACTGGCGAAGCAACAGGTCTTGAGCGACGCGCAGGAAAACGACCTGCAGGTGCGGGTCGAGTTGCAGGCCGACTGTTACGCCGGGATTTGGGCGCACCAGGCCCAGAAGATGTTCGACATTCTCGAAGAAGGCGATCTGGAAGAGGCGTTGGTCGCCGCGTCCGCGATCGGAGACGATCGTCTGCAGAAGCAGGCGCGGGGCTTTGCCATCCCGCACACCTTCACGCACGGCAGCTCCAAGCAGAGAGCGGGATGGTTTGCGCGGGGATTTAAGAGCGGCGAGCTGAGCGCCTGCGATACCTTTGGGTCGAACTAAACCGCGTCCGGAGCGACATGCGTCATTGTCATGTGTATTCGGCCTTGAGGATTTCACCAGCTTCGGTGGAGACGCGATTTGATATTTGATAAAACATTAAACTGCGCCAGATCCAACAATCGTCGCGTTTGCCGGGGCCGATCCGATCTAAAATCATCACATGCCGCTTTGGGCGCGATTTAGCGCAGACGCCGTAGCGCACTGCGCGTCGAGAAAGTCCAGTAGCTCGCCGACGTGCTGCTCGATCCGATCGGTCGAACCATGTCCGGCGCCGTCGATTTCCAGCAGACGCGCGGATGGCGCGCGGCAGCGTGCGTAGATGCGCCGTGCGTCCTCCACCGGCACAACCCGATCGGCCGTGCCATGCACCAGCAGCACGGGGCAGGTGATCCGGCTGACTGTGTTCAAGGGTGCGATCGTGTCGAAGCGGTGTCCAATCAACCATTCCACGTAACGCACGATCAAGCCGATGATCGGGCGCGGCAGATGCAGATGGCGTACCGACACGGCAGTCATCTCGGCCGGATGTGCGAACGCGGAGACACTGATCACGGCGGCGATGTCGGGATTGCGTGATGCCTCGAACAAGGCCGCGCCGGCGCCGACCGAGTGGCCAAGCACCGCCACGCAGCTGGCTTTTTGGGGATGATGTTGTTTGATCCAGTCGATCGCCATGCCCAGATCCTCGGCGAAGCGCGGCAACGAGGAAAAGGTGTCTGTATCGCTCCTGCCGTGATTGCGTGCATCGATCAGCAGCACGTTGAAACCGGCCCCATGAAAGGGGGCCGCCATCGGCAGCATCTGCTCTGCGTTGCCGCCCCAGCCGTGGAGGATCACCAGGGTTCGCGTTGCCTCCGGTACCGGCAGAAGCCATCCGAAGAGCTGCCGGCCCCGGACCGTCGGGATGCTGACCGCTTCGAAGGGGAGTCCGGCATCGCCGGGCGATCCCGCTTCGCGCACCCGTGGTGCGCGAAAGCCGAGGTGAACGCCCGCCGGGATCACGGCGACAGCGAGGGTGATGGCGATGGTGAAGGTCGTGATCATGCGAATATCGTCTGGCAAAGAGTCAGCGCTGAGTTGGAGGCATAGGGTTTGTCTTCGTCAATGACAATGTGTGGGTCGAGCCGCTGCTTACCCAGCGCCACGCACCAGGGATCAGGGCTCGAACGCGTCGCAAAACGGGTTGTTGCATCTGCTGCTCGGAGGACAGAAGCAATGGCTCGGGATTTCTGGTGATTCCGCAACATGGCGAGCAGCTTCTGCGTTCTGCGGCGTACGTCGACATCGTGAGTGCTCATGGGGGTGAAAGGGTGTTTACGGACGGCAACCGGCGTTTGTCCGCGGCTGACACCCGTTCTCGGCTCGGTTTCGTGAAAATCGCCAAGGCTGATCAAGAGCTCATTCGGCTCATCGAATACGGCACAACAACAGCGGCGAACGACCAGTTAATCCGTGGCGCTCGGACACATGAGTTTCGCATGCTCCTGACCACGCCGGATCTGGGTCGGCTCGGAATCAGTCGGCCATGAAACCCGACGTTGCCGCTGCCATGCGCCAGTTGATCGCCCAGGTCCGTGCGGCGATCCCGTTCGATCTGCCCGAGGCTCAACTGTGCACGGGCGTCTGTCACGGCTGCGCGATGAAGCTCCTTGACTTTCTGGATACCCATCTCGCCGATTGGGAGGCGCGCCTGGACGGGGGCGAGCGCCCTGGTCTGGCTGATCTGTCGCGTCTGGCGTCGACCAGTCGCAAGGTGCATGCGGTGCTGCGAAAAAACGGACTCATCGAGTCGGATGCGCTCGGCTAAGTAACCCCTTCGATTGCGCTTGTGCGTCGTTTCCAGGCATGCCCTAATTCAATGCCACGAAGGTTTCGGACTCTAAGCCGTGTCAAATCCCTTAATTCCGTCGATCGTGTGCGAGTCGATTCGGGTCCGCGGGCTGGTTCAGGGTGTGGGATTTCGGCCCACGGTGTGGCGTCTGGCACGTGATTGCGGATTGTTCGGCGATGTGCGCAACGATGGCGAGGGTGTGCTGATTCGGGTCGTGCAGCGCTCGTCCGACGATGCCCTGGCGCTCAATCGCTTCATCGATCGCCTGCGCGAGGAGTGCCCGCCGCTGGCCCGGATCGATGCGATCGAGCGCACGCCGAGCGCGGATGTGGACCTGTCGACGGATGTCGCTCAGGCCCACGACTTTGTGATCCTGGACAGTGCGGCAACGCCTGCGCATACCGGGATCGTTGCCGATGCGGCGACCTGTGCCGCCTGTCTCGCCGAGATCCGGGATCCGGCCGATCGGCGCTTTCGTTACCCCTTCACCAATTGCACCCATTGCGGACCCCGCCTGAGCATCGTGGGCGGAATCCCCTACGATCGGGCACAGACCAGCATGGCGGTGTTTCCGATGTGCCCGGACTGCGCCGCCGAGTATGCGAATCCGGCGGACCGTCGCTTTCACGCCCAACCCAATGCCTGCGGTGTCTGTGGTCCGCGGGTCTGGATCGCCGATGCGACTGGACAGGCACTGGATCCTGTGGCCTTCGGTGTCGAGGATGCGATTGCGGCGGGGAGCCATCTGCTTGCGCAGGGGCGCATCCTGGCCATCAAGGGGATCGGCGGTTTCCACCTCGCCTGCGATGCGACAAGCGCTGAAGCGGTCGCCGAGCTGCGTCGGCGCAAACGACGCGACGCCAAACCGCTGGCGCTGATGGCGCGCGACCTGGATGTCATCCGGCTGTATTGCCGCTTGAGCGAGCAGGATGCTGCGCTCCTGGGCGGGCCGGCGGCGCCGATTCTGTTGTTGGAGCGGCTGGCCGGAGGCGACAACGGGGACGGCTTGGATTGGACCGGGTCGCCGATGAGTGCATCCGATGGGACCGCTCAATCCAGCTCGAGCGACGTCTCGACTGCGCCTGCCGCATCGCCGCGACCCCTGGCGGCGGGAGTGGCGCCGGGGCAGTCGACCCTTGGGGTCATGTTGCCCTACAGTCCCATTCATCATCTGCTCTTGGCCGATTGGGATCGCCCGCTGGTGATGACCAGCGGCAATC
>JBGSKP010000653.1:0-4214 GCA_041741175.1 Thiocapsa sp.
GGCGCTGGGCGCGGCTCGCCGGGACCGGCGAAGGCCCGCGCCGCGGCAATGGACTCGGTGAAGCTCATCAATGCGATTCCGAGAGCGCCGGGCCAAAGCTGGGCGATCAGGTCGAGGTTCGGCGCCGTGAAGGCCGGCAACCCAGAGGGAATGTGACCCACGGTCTCCACGCCGTGCGCTTGGAGCGCAAAGAGACCCGAAACGGCAATCCCCAAGCCGACGGCGACCAGCGGGGCCGGAGCGCGGGGAACGAATCGCTCCATCCCGACCAAAATGACGAGCATCGCCAAGCCGACGACCAAGGTGACCAGCGACGTCTCGGGCAGGTGCTGCATCAGCGCCACCAGGTTTTGCAAAAAGCCGCCCTTGTCGAAATGGATGCCCAACAGCTTCGGCACCTGGTCGAGGACGATGACGAGTCCGATCCCCGCCTTGAAGCCCGTGAGCACCGGCTCCGAAATGAAGCTCGCGACGACCCCGAGGCGCAGCACCGAGGCCAGGATCAGCATGATTCCGACCAGGACAGCGAGCGTCGCGGAGGCGGTCAGCAGCGCCGCCGGATCCCCGCTCGGCACGACCAGCGCGAGCTGGGTACCGGTCAGGATCGCCAGGGTCGTGGTGGTGCTGACGCTGAGCGGACGCGAGGTTCCGAGGATCGCGTAGATCACCATCGGCACGAAGGCCGTGTAGAGCCCGATCTCCACCGGCAGCCCGGCGACCGTGGCATAGGCCATGGCCTTGGGGACCACGACGGCCGCTGTCGTCAGACCGGCGACCAGGTCCAGTCTCAGCCACTCCACTCGGTAACCGCCGAGCCGCTCAAGCATCTTGGTGCTCCTCATACGGATTCAGATGGCCCATGCTCGAATTCCCCCTGGTTGGTCGCCGCCCACCGCCGTCGACGCGGCCGGCGAGATGTTTCGTCATTGCAAAAAAGCCGCCAAAGCGCTCCGAGGGACGGCCCCGGCCGGGGTGAGCGTAGGAAGACACTCATTCGTCGAAGATTTGTTCCAACTGTTGTCGAGACGGGCGCTATCGGCCCGGCGCTCGTTGCCACGGGATATAGGAGATTCTAGGACATGTCGGAGGCCTGCGGCGGAGTCCCGTCCGCTCGCGGCCGCTCTGTGAACGGGGTTGAGAAAGCCATGCCATGCGCGCCACCCGCGTCTCCGCGTCCAGGCTCAGAGCGCCGACGAATAGGAATCGCGGTGCCGAAGGCAGACACCTGGAGCCGTGCACGGGGCTAATGGGCGGCATCCTCCGGCCCCTCGCGGAAGTCGTGGAGCCAGGCCAGGAACAGCTTGTAACCGAGCACCAAGACGACCGCGCCGACAAAGAGCCCGATGATGCCCGAAGTGATGAAGCCGCCGATCGCGCCAACGAAGATCACCGCCATGGGGACCTGCACGCCGCGCCCGAGCAGGATGGGCTTCAAGACGTTGTCGATGCTGCCGACGAAGAGGCTCCAGATTACGAAGAGTACCGCCGGGACGGTATCCGCCGTCGCCAGGACATAGATCACGATCGGGATGGTGATCGGAAAGATGCCGATCTGGACCGTGCTGAGCAGCAGACACAGCAGTGCCCAGAGCCCGGCGCCGGGTAGACCGATGGCCATGAAGCCGATGCCGGCGAGAATGGATTGGATCAACGCGACCCCGAGGATCCCGCGGGTGACGCTGCGGACCGTCGCCTCGGCCAGTTCCGCGAAGTCCGATCCTCGCTCACCGGCCAAGCGAACGGCGAGCGTTCGGGCGAATGCGCCGCTGGCCGTAGCGTTGGCCAGAAACACCCCGGCGATGATGATGGCGACGATGAACTGAAGGATGCCAAAGCCCGCGCCGGCCGCGGTCGACAACAGCCATCCACCAACAGCCTTCAGTTGCGGCGCGATCTTCTGGACCGCCGCCATGAGGTTCCCGGATGCCTGGGACCAGAAGGTACTCAGAGCCTCTCCGACCAGCGGCCAATCCCGCACCGAATCCGGTGGTGGCGGGACGGCCAGGGTGCCATCCTGAAAGCCCTTGGCGAGTCCCTGGGCCGTGTCCACCAAGGTCCCACTCAGCATCACTGCGGGCACCATGAGCAGGACGATCCCGAGGATGACGAGCGTGGTGGCCGCGAGTCCGCTCCTCCCGCCGAACAAGCCCCGCAGCTTCAGGTAACCCGGGTGTGCCGACACCGCGATGATCACCCCCCAAGCGATCGGGATGAAGAACGGCTGGATAATGCTGAAGCACCAGGCCACGAGCAGGATCAGGATGCCGATCCTGACGGTTGCCTCCAGTGCAGTGGCCACAACCTCTCTTTGCTGGATCACGAGGATCTCCTGCTCAGTCCACGGGCACTCTAACCGGTACCGTCTCGACACCCCAAATGTCGTCACAATACTCGCGGATGGAGCGGTCGGAAGAGAGCAGGCGATGCCATGGCGCCGCCGGTTCTCCGGGAGGCGGTAGCTCGAAGCGCAGCGGCTCCCAGGAGGCGCTAATCATTGCCGAACTCCATAGCAAACGGAATCAAACTTCGCCTGGCTCGTCGGCGATACCTTCCGGCAAAGGGAAGGGCGTCGCGAAAAGAAGCGGGGTCATGAACAGGGCACCACCGCCGGGGCGATGGATCTCGGCCTGCTCATAGATGCGGTCGAACAGCCTGTCCGCTGCGTCTGCATCGACCACGATCCGGACCAGGCGCACCAGGCTCGGCTCGGGAAGCTTGCCCCGCCGCGCAACGGCCTCCCGCAGCACCGAATGACCGCGACAGTAGATGCTCTCGGCCCGGGTGATCTCCTCGTCCCGCAGCCAGGCGAGCAGTTGCCTCTCGGTTCCGTCGTCGGGCAGGACGCAGGAGATGAGCTTGGCCGGCTGGCCCGGAACCCGCGGGGCTGGCTTCGCCGGGCTCATGGCGCGTCCCCTTGGACCGCAAGCGTTGCGAGAACCTCGCGCGGGATATAGGTGGCCATCCGCTCGACCGGTGTGATGTAGGCCATGCCGGCGCCGGGAACATGGAGGTCCGCGGCGCGGTAAACCGCCTCGAAGACCACGTCCTGAGAATCGGTAGCGACCAGGATGCTGACGACATCCTTCTCGGCCTCGATCGCGATCCCGAGCAGTCCAAGTCGTTCCCGCGGGCCGATGCCCCTGGCGTGGTAGACCAACGCACCGGCCGCTCCCATGGCCCGGGCGGCCGCGATGACCGCATCGCCGCGCCCTTTAGAGACGACGCAGGTGATCAGCGCGACGTCGGTCAAATAGGTGATCTTGTCGTCTTTCATACCAGTGCTTGCACCTCTTGCTCATGATGGGTTGCTGCTTGGCCGCTGGCGGCCCGTTCCTGCCGGCCGGCCTGCATGCCCGCCCAGAGCCCGGTCAGCAGAACGCTGATGATCGGGCCGATGGAGGCCAGGCAGAGGATGCCGAAGCCTTCGACGGCGTGGGTGGCGTTGCCCAGTCCGAGCCCCATCGCGAGCACCAGCGGCACCGTAATGGGCCCGGTGGTGACACCGGCGCTGTCCCAGGCGACGTTGACGAAGGCCTCCGAGGAGACGGCCGTCAGGGCGGCGGCGAGCAGATAGGGCGGGACGATGAGCCAGACCAGGGGCAGGTCGAAGACGAGCTTGGTCACGCCCAGCGCGATGCCGCAGGCGACCCCGGCCGATACGGCCAGGATCAGCGTCCGCTTCTTGAAGAATCCGTTGGTGAGCTGTTCCGCGGTCACGCCCAGCGCGTTCAGCGCCGGCTCGGCGATCGTGGCCCCGAATCCCAGAATCAAGGCGAACACCAGTGCGATGGTCACGCCGACCGCGTAGCGGTAAAGCGGTGAGCCGTCCGCGCCCGGGATCTCCATGAAGGCGGCAGGGACGAGCGATCCCGCGCTCCCGCCGAGATTGGAGAGCCCGTACGTCAAGCCGATGTTGAACAGACACATGCCGATCACCGTCAGCCCGATCCCGAGCATCATCTCCCGCGGGCGCGGCAGGCGTTCCTTCAGCACCACCTTAAGGATCAGAAGCAGAAACAGCACCAGCGGCAGGATGGCGCGAATCCCCATCACCACCTCCAAAGCGGGGCTGCGCTGATACCAGGAGAGGGCGCCCGAATCCGCGCCCGTCGCCGCGGCGGCCGCAACGATCTCGGCAGGGGTGACGGTGCCGGCCACGTAGAGTGTCAGCAGCAGGACGCCGATGATCGGAAACAGCGAGGCCAGGGTGACGA
>JBGSKP010000654.1:0-4514 GCA_041741175.1 Thiocapsa sp.
CCTGGCCGAGCAGGTCGAGCCCTTTCACGTCATGCGATTGCTCGCGCGCGCCGGCGCGCTTGAAGCGCAGGGGCGCTCGATCATTCACCTGGAGGTCGGCGAGCCCGATTTTCCAACGCCCGGGCCGATCCTCGCTGCCGGCCAGCGTGCCCTCGCGGAGGGATTCACCCGCTACACCCCAGCCGCCGGCCTGCCGGCGCTGCGTCAGGATGTCGCCGACGACTATGCGCGGCGTTATGGTGTCGATGTTTCGGCCCGACGGATCTTGATCACCCCGGGTGCGTCCGGCGCGCTGCAGCTGGTCTTTTGGGCCTTGTTGGAAGCCGGCGATCGCGTGCTCATCTGTGATCCCTCGTATCCATGCTACCGGCAGGTCCTGCAACTGATGGGTGTCGAGCCGATCGCCGTCCCGGTCGGACCGCAAAGCAACTATCAGTTGACGGCTGATCTGGCCTCGGCCGCTTGGGATCCGAGCGTACGGGCCATCATCGTCGCCTCGCCGTCCAATCCGGCCGGCTCGTCGATGGCGCCCGAAGTCATGGGCGAGCTCCGCGCACTCTGTCTGGATCGCGGCGCGGCGCTCATCGTCGACGAGATCTACCAGGGCTTGACCTATGGCTGCGGCGATGTGACCGCGCTGTCCCTTGGCGCACGCGATCTGTATGTGATCAACAGCTTCTCGAAATTTTTCGGCATGACCGGCTGGCGACTCGGTTGGTTGGTCGGTCCGGAGGCGACGGTCGAGGTGATGGACCGCATCGCTCAGAATCTCTTCCTCGCCGCCAACACGCCCGCACAACATGCCGCCCGTGCGGCCTTTGAGCCGCAGACCATCGCCATCCTTGAAACCCGCCGTCAAGCATTTCAGGAGCGGCGCGATCGCCTGTTGCCGGCGCTGCGGGAGCTCGGATTCGGCATCCCGGTGCAGCCCACCGGGGCCTTCTATCTCTACGCGCGCCTGCCCGCACGGATCACGATCGATTCCATGACCTTCGCGACCCGGATGCTCGAAGAGGCCGGGGTCGCCGTGACCCCGGGTCAGGATTTCGGTCGGCATGAATCGGATCGGCATGTCCGCTTTGCCTACACCCGCGAGATCGCGGATCTCGACGAAGCCGTCCGGCGCATTCGCAACTGGTTGTCGGAGAACTGACCCGTGGGCGAACTCAAGCCACTGGACGCTGCACAGCGCGAGGCGAGCGAGCGGCTGTTCAAGCTGCATCGCACACTCGTGCAATCGCCGCCGCGTCGGTCTTCCGGGAGCCTCATCGGTCGGCTGAAGAGCCGTCTCACCGGTCCGGTGGCGCCCATTCCGGGCCTCTATCTTTGGGGCGGCGTGGGCCGCGGCAAGACCTACCTGATGGACTGGTTTGTCCAGGATCTGGAGCTTCCCGGCAAGCGGCGTCTGCATTTTCACCACTTCATGCGCGACGTTCACGAGCGCATGTCGCGTCTGCCCAAGCAGCCCGATCCATTGGAGGTGATTGCGCAGGATCTTTGCGAGGAGGTTCGGGTGCTCTGTCTGGACGAATTCCTGGTCACCGACATCACGGACGCCATGCTGCTGCATGGGCTGCTCGCGGCGCTTTTCGCGCGCGGACTGACTCTGGTGACCACCGCCAACACCCGCCCCGATGATCTATATCGCAACGGGCTGCAACGTCAACAGTTTCTGCCGGCGATCGATCTGCTGCGGCACCACACCGAGATCTTCGAGCTTGACGGCGGCAGCGATTATCGATTGCGTGCACTCACGCAGACCGGCGTTTTTTTTGTCGTCGAGGATGCAGGACCGGAGCAGACCCAGCAGCGTCTGACGGACTATTTCGATCGCCTGACCGGCGGGCATCAATTCGGCGGGCATCAGACTGGCGAGACGCTCTACTCGGTCAACGGCCGGTCTTTTCCGGTGCGGCGCCAGGGTGCGGACGTGATCTGGTTCGACTTCGATGCGCTCTGCGGTGGCGCGCGGTCCGCCGCGGACTATATCGAGATCGCCCGCGAATTCCACACTGTCCTGCTCTCGGACGTCCCCGTCCTAGGCCCGCGGCACGAGGCGGCGGCACGGCGCTTCCTGCATCTTGTCGACGAGTTTTACGACCAGCGCGTCAAGCTGATCCTCTCGACCGCGACCCCCATCGAGCGCCTCTATGGCGGCGGCCTGATCGATTTCCCCCACGAGCGCCTGATCAGCCGGTTGATCGAGATGCAGTCCGAGCCGTATCTGGCCGCAGGCGTATGAGCCGAGTGTGAGTCCAGTTCGATCCCACGCTGATCGGGTCCGTGTGTCCATCAGCATGCCAACGCTGTTGGAAACGCGGCTGCGCACCACGATCTGCGTGCCAAGCGATCGACTTCAGGAGAGGACCAATGAGCACCGTGCATCTGACCGCAACCACGATCGACCCGGAAGAGGTGGCCTATTTCGAGCGTCTTGCGCACCGTTGGTGGGATACGGACGGTCCCTTCTGGCCGCTGCACCGGCTCAATGCCTTTCGGGTCGAGTACATCCGGCGACACCTGGCGGCGACTTTCGATCGTGATCCGACGGCCGAGCGCCCCTTGGAGGGTCTGCATATCCTGGATATCGGTTGTGGCGGCGGGATTCTCAGCGAATCCATGGCCGCACTTGGCGCGTCGGTCACCGGCATCGAGGTCACGGAGAAAAATGTCCGCGTCGCTCAGCTGCATGCCCAATGGAGCGGCTTGAGCATCGACTATCGCCTCGTAACGGTGGAGGATCTGGCGAAGGCAGGGGAGCAGTTCGACGTCGTCCTCAACATGGAGGTCGTCGAGCACGTCGAGCATCTGGCGGACTTTCTCGCCGATTGCGGGCGTGTCGTTCGACCGGGCGGGCTCATGGTCGTCGCCTCGATCAACCGCACCCTGGCCGCCTACCTCATCGCCATCATCGGCGCCGAGCGGGTGCTGCGTTGGCTGCCTAAAGGTACCCATCACTACCGCAAGCTGGTCCGCCCGGCGCAGGTGCAGACCAGCCTCGGTGATGGGTTCGAACTCAAGGATCGGACCGGCGTGCGGGTCAATCCCTTCAACCGAGCCTTCAGCTACACTCGCTGGATGGGCGTCAACTATATGCTTCTGTTGCGGAAACGCTGACGTTTTCGGACACGGGATCGAATTCAGCCGCGAGCGGCGGCGAGCGGCGCACCCTGGTCGGCTTCGAGACCGAGACTCCATGACAGCATCCGCCTAAAGGCGCGGTCTGCCTTGGGTCGCGATCGGATGCTGATCGCTTAGCGCTGTGCATCAGGAAGGCCGCCCGCAATATCGAGCACCTGATCAAGCGCGCGCTGGATCACCCCGATCGGGGTGTGGAAGTGCGGCGAGAAGCGGATCCCGCCGCCGCGTTGGGCACAGAGCACACGGCGTTGCATCAGACCGGCATAGAGCGCGGGCGATGAGCGATCCGGCACGCGGAAGGTGACGATTCCGGCCCGGCTGGCCGGATCGCGCGGCGTGAGCAGATCAAAACCGTGGTGGTCGATCCGTTCGACCAGATAGGTAACGCGATCCTGGATTTCGCGCCAGATCGTCTCGATGCCGACCTCTTCGATCAGCGACAGGCTGGCCTCCAGGGCATGCACACCGAGCAGGTTGGGACTGCCGCACTCGAACCGTCTGGCGTCTCTGGCCGGTTCCCGGCTGGGTTCGTCATACTGTCCCGCGTGCTCCAGCATGTGCCAGCCGAACTGGCGCAGGGTCAGTGCGGCACGCAGCGCGGGGCGGACATAGAGCAGCGCAACCCCCTCCGGACCCAGCATCCATTTGTGCCCGTCGGCCACCACAAAATCGGCACAGGTGCGCGCCAGGTCGAAGGGCAGGGCGCCGAGACCCTGGATGGCGTCGACGCACAGGAGGATGCCCCGGCTCCCGCAAAACGCGCCGATGCGTTCCAGATCCAGTCGCAACCCGCGGGCGTATTGCACCCAACTGATGGCGAT
The DNA here is from genome assembly GCA_041741175.1 of Thiocapsa sp. GTDB lineage: Bacteria > Pseudomonadota > Gammaproteobacteria > Chromatiales > Chromatiaceae > Thiocapsa. The sequence goes on from JBGSKP010000654.1 coordinate 3,963, forward strand.
CAGGCGCGTGCGCGGCGTGCAGAGCGCACAGAGGTCGGCCTCGGGGTCGTCCGAGTGCTCCAGGTCGAGCGCGGTCCAGATTACGCCCTGCTCGGCCAATGACTCCCAAACGACCCGATTGGACGGGAATTCCTGCTCGATTCCAACGATCTGGTCGCCGGGTTGCCAGTTCAGACCGTAGGCGATGATCGACAGCGCCTCGGAGGTGTTCTTGGTAAGGGCGATATCCGCGGACGACGCGGCTCCGATCAGGCGCGCCAGTCGCTCGCGCAGACGCGTCTCCACCTCAAGCCACTGCGGGTAGTGAGAGGATCCCAGCCGGGTGTTTTCCTCGGCGAAACGCGTCACGGCCGCCGCGGTGCGCGCCGGCCATGGTCCGACCGCCGCGTGGTTGAGGTGGCAGAGTGTCGGATCGAGCGGGAACTCCTTCGCGAGGGGCGCGTGTCCGAGCGCCTGCGAATCGACGCGAAGAACGCGCGAAAGCGCAGCGCCGGGCGCCGGGGCCGAGCGAAAGCCGACGCTAGCAGCCGCCGGAGATGCGGTCGCGTCGGT
>JBGSKP010000655.1:0-5081 GCA_041741175.1 Thiocapsa sp.
AGCACCGCGCTGGCCTGCCCCGCGGACCGGCGCACCAGTGCGCGCAGCCGCGCCAGCAGCTCTTCCATGCGGAAGGGCTTGGGCAGATAGTCGTCGGCACCGGCGTCGATCCCCTCGACCCGTTCATGCCAGTCGCCCCGCGCGGTCAGCACGAGCACCGGAAAGCGCTGCCCGTTCGCCCGCCATTTTCGCAGGATCGAGAGCCCGTCCATGCTCGGCAGACCCAGGTCCAGAATCACCGCCGAGTAACTCTCGGTGTCGCCCTTGAACCAGGCGACCTCGCCATCGAACGCCTGATCGACGACGAACCCCGCCGCCGTCAATGCCGCCGCCACGCCCGTGGCGAGCCGCACATCATCCTCCACCAGGAGTACGCGCATCAGTCTTCCTCGATCTCAAGAATGTCAGCCGTCGCCCCGTCGACCAGGGCCTCCAGGCGTTGTCCGTCCGGTCCGATCAAGGTGATCTCGTAAACCCAGCGCAGCCTGCCGAAGCGCTGCGTGCGCTCCAGCTCCACCTCGATGATCTCGCCCGGAATATCGGCCTCCACCCGGCGCATGATCTCGGCGATCGGTCGAACCTCGCCCTGCTGTAACGCATGACGGGCACGTTCGTGATCGTGCCGATCCGCCTCCTTGCCGGCATGATCCGATGGGTCGGCACAGGACAGCGCCGGGACCAGGCTTGTTGCCATAACGGCGGCCAGGACCAGGTAGCGGTAACGCAACACAACAAAGCACATGATGATCCTGATGTCTGTACAGGGAGAGTTTCGCGTCTCGACTTCGACAACGCGCATCGCAAGAGGTCCGGATCGCGGCATACCCGCGTCACGATCGAGCCGAACAAATCAATCCAGCCGGCGGAGGGGGCGGCGACGGCCGACTCTGGCTGCAAAGGGTCTGCTCTTCATCCTACAGAACCAAGCTGACCATTCGCTGACAGGTCAGCACAGGGTTTGGTCAGCCGCGCTCCCCTAGTCTGCACCCAAGGTCGCACGACACCGCGACCGCAAGAACCCGATCAATGCAGACAGATGGAGAGTACAAACCAATGGTCACTCACACGCTGGCTCACACGTTGGCCGCTCCGGCGACCGCCACACCCGACAACTCCGATCAGATTCGCGTCTGGGATCCGCTCGTGCGGGTCTTTCACTGGGCACTGGCCGGCGGTTTCGTCACCGCCTTCATCGTCGAGGACGACCTCCTCGGCGTTCATGTCTGGGCCGGCTACTTGGTCTTGGCCCTGATCGCCGTGCGCCTGGTTTGGGGCGTGATCGGCACCCGCCACGCCCGTTTCAGCGATTTCGTGCGCAAGCCGAGCGATGTTCTAGCCTATGTCCGGGACGCCCTGCGGCTGCGCGCCCCACGCTATCTCGGCCACAACCCGGCCGGCGGCGCAATGGTGATTGCCCTGATGGTCGCGGTCGTGCTGACCGGACTGAGCGGGCTCGCAGTCTACGGCGCGGAAGAGCTCTCAGGCCCGCTCGCGCCGCTGATGAGCGCCCTGCCGGGGTCCTGGGGCGACTTCTTCGAGGAGGTCCACGAGGCCATGGCCAATCTCACCCTGGTGCTGATCGTCGCCCACGTGGCCGGCGTCATCTTCTCTAGCCTGTCCCATCGGGAGAACCTGATCGGCGGCATGATCACCGGATTGAAGCGGAGGAACATCGAATGAAACCCGACATGAAAGCGACTTTGGCCGTTCTGATCGCCGTGTCCGTGACCGCGAGCCTCCCGATCGCGTCCTTCGCCGGCGACGCCGCGGCAGGTGCTGCAGGCTGGATCAAAGAATACACGCAGACCGACGGCTCGCCGGCGCGCAGTTGCGTCACCTGTCATGGACGTGACCTGACCAAGCCCGGCCGACACGCGGTCACCAATAAGGCCATCGAGCCCTTGGCGCCATCGGTGAATCCGCAGCGCCTGACGGATCAGGCCAAGGTCGAGAAATGGCTGCTGCGCAACTGCCGCTGGACCCTCGGGCGTGAATGTACCGCCAATGAGAAGGCCGATTTCGTCAGCTACATCCAAACTCAATAATCCGGAGATCAAGCCAATGCGCACATCGAAACGAACCTTTGCGACCCTCGCCGTCGGCCTCCTCTCTCTGGGCGCCGTCGGCTTGGCCGTCGGCGATTCCGACGACGACGATCACGAAAAGCATGAGAAACATGAAAAAGGCGGCGGTTGGCTGAAATCGCGCCCCGATGTCACCCCGGTCATGAATGCGGCCTACGGCCAGGAATGCGGCTCCTGCCATCTGGCCTATCAACCCGGACTGCTGCCGGCCCTGGACTGGGCACGGATCATGGGCCCCGATGCCTTGGCGGACCATTACGGCGACGATGCCTCTTTGTCCGACGCACTGCGTGGCGAGATCGCGAGCTACCTGGTCGCCAATTCCGCGGACCAAGGTACCAGTTCGCGCTCGCGCGCCTTTGCCTTCGTGGGCGACGCCGCCGCGGACGCCGCCCTCCCGCGTATCACCCGGACCCGATATTTCGTGAATAAACACGACGAGGTCCCGGCCCGTCTGGTAACCGGGAACCCGGAGGTCGGCAGCTTCAGCCAATGCAACAGCTGTCACCGCGGCGCGGACAAGGGTATCTACAACGAAGAGCAGGTCTCCATCCCGGGTCACGGACGCTGGGACGACTAAAAGCCAGCTTGGGCTGCTTCGAGGCTTGACCTAGACCTGCCCCGGTGGCCGGGCGCAGCAGGAACGTCGGCCGGCCGCCGGGGATCACTTTGCTTGGACCGACATCATGAGTACCGCAACCCTTTCAAGCCTGATCGGCGTTCTGATTCTGGGGCAGGTGGCCGGTTTCGCGCTGGTCGCTCGTCATCGCAATCGAGGCAAGTACCGCGCACTGCAAACCCAAGGGTTCGGCGACGGACCGGGCGCACGGGCGGAGCCTATCCGCGGCGATGTCGACCAGGCAGACCAGGACGACCTCGATCCTGACGAGGCCAGCGCCTTCCCTTCGGCTTGGGCCGGGTACAAGGAGTTTGTAGTTCAACGGCGAACCCCGGAAGACCGCAACGGCGACGTCTGCTCGTTCCATCTGGTTCCCGCCGACGGCGCACGACTCCCGGCCTTTCGCCCCGGCCAATATCTCACCTTCAAGCTCGAGATCCCGAACGGCGAGGGCGGATCGACCAAGACTGTCGTGCGGTGCTATTCGCTCTCGGATCGCCCGCGATCCGATCTCTACCGTGTCTCCATCAAACGCGTCCCTGCTCCGCCCGGACGGGCCGAGCTGCCGTGCGGAACGGCATCGAGCCATTTCCACGACTTGGTCCGGGAAGGCACGCGCCTCGCCGTCAGGGCGCCATCGGGGCACTTTCACCTGATCGAAGACGGGGATCTGCCGATCGCGCTGATCGCCGGCGGAATCGGCATCACCCCGATGCTGAGTATCCTCAACGCCTTGGCCCATTGGGCCGATCCACGCGAGGTCTGGCTGTTCTACGGGGTCCGCAACGGCACCGAGCACATCATGAAGGAGCACCTGGAGACGCTGCGCGACACCCATCCGGGCTTTCATCTGCGTGTCGTCTATGCCAATCCATCCGACGAGGATATCCCCGGGATCGACTATCACCACCAGGGGTATATCGACATCCGACTTCTTCAAGAGGTCCTGAACCTCGGTCGCTACGAATACTATGTCTGCGGCCCGCCCCCGATGATGGAGGCGTTGGTTCCCGCGCTGGAAACCGCCGGCGTGCCGGCCTGGAATATCCACTACGAATCCTTCGGCCCCGCCTCGCTGAATCGGGGCCAAACGTCGACGCAAGCGCAGGGCGAGAGCCCGATCACCGTGCGCTTCGGCAAGTCGGGCACCTCCGTGTCCTGGGATCCCTCCGCGAGCGAGTCGCTTCTGAAGCTAGCCGAAGATCAAGGGATTCGTGTCGATTCCGGCTGCCGCGCCGGCAGCTGCGGCTGTTGCGAGACCCGCATCGAGGCGGGCGAGGTGCTGTATCTGCAGCAGTCGGACGCGGATGTGAAACCCGGCCACTGTCTGCTGTGTATCGCGACGCCGTCGACCGACCTCACCCTGGATATCTAATCATGAACCGTTCGATCGTTCGTCGAGAGGTGCTGCCTTTCCTGGTGATGTTTGGCTCTCTGATCGTTGCCACCGCCATGACGGATGCCGTGCTCCACGCACTCGATCTCTACTGGATCGGGCGTTATCTCGGCATCCCCGGGACCATCCTGATCCTGCTGTCGTTTGGGTACTCGATGCGCAAGCGCAAGCTGATTCGGTTCGGTCAGCCCAAGCGGCTGTTGCAGTTACACGAGATTCTGGCGTGGCTCGGTGTCCTGATGATCCTGGTCCACGCCGGTGTCCACGTCTATGCGATCCTGCCCTGGCTCGCCCTCATCGCCATGCTGATCAATGTGGCGAGCGGGATGACCGGTCAGTACCTGTTGGACCGCTCGAGACGCCGCTTGGGCACGAAGCGCGAGACCTATTCGCAGCGCGGTGTCGCGGCAGGAGAGATCGAAAAAGAGGTCTTCTGGGACGCCGTCACCGTCGATGTGATGAAGCAATGGCGGACGATCCATATCCCGATCACGATGGCGTTCGGCGTCCTCGGCCTCGCCCATATCCTCAGCATCCTCTTCTTTTGGCAGTGGCAATGAACGGAAAAACGATCGCCTATTTCGTCGCCGCCAATCTGGCCATCATGCTGTTGCTCGCGTTTGTCTATCCGCACCTGATGATTGCGCCGGGCAACCTGATCGAGGCTCATCGCACGTTGGAGACCGACTGTTTCGCCTGTCACCAGCCCTTTATCGGCAGTACACCGGGCCAATGCACCCAATGCCACAAGCCGGCGGATATCGGCCTGATCACGACAAAAGGCGTGCCGATCGCCGACGAACAGAAGCTCGTCGCCTTTCATCAGGATCTGATCGAGCAGGACTGCGTCGCCTGCCATAGCGACCATCGGGGCGTGCAGGCGTTTCGGCCGATCGGACAGTTCTCGCACAACCTGTTGCGAGCGGGTCTGCGAGACCAGTGCACCGGGTGTCACCTGCGTCCCGGCGATGGCCTCCATCGA
>JBGSKP010000656.1:0-13060 GCA_041741175.1 Thiocapsa sp.
GAGGCGAAGGTCGCGGCCGAGGTCATCGCCGGCATGCACGCCCTCTTCGACCCCATGACCATCCCCTCGGTCGCCTACACCGACCCCGAGGTCGCCTGGATGGGCCTGACCGAGACCGACGCCAAGGCCAAGGGCATCGCCTACGAGAAGGGCGTCTTCCCCTGGGCCGCGAGCGGGCGCGCGCTCGGCATCCATCGCGACGAGGGTCTGACCAAGCTCTTGTTCGATCCGGAGACCAAACGCATCCTCGGCGCAGGCATTGTCGGCCCCAATGCCGGCGAGCTGATCGGCGAGACCGTTCTGGCGCTTGAGATGGGCGCGGACATGGAAGATATCGGCCTCACCATCCATCCGCATCCGACGCTGAACGAGACCATCGGGCTGGCCGCCGAGATGGCGCACGGATCCATTACAGATCTGCTGCCGCCGAAGAAGCGCTGATTCAGAGAAGCTGTCGACCTCAGCGCTTCGCCCCGCAGAACTCCACACAGCGCTGCAAGGTCGGGAAAGGTACCCGACCTTGGCAGCCACCGTAGCTGAAGGGCTTACAGCGGTCGTCCCGGTAGTCGTAGTAAAAGCCCACCTGACTCCCCCGGCATGACCCCGAAACGGGGGTCACAACACAGGACACCGGCAAGTCAGCCTTTGTCGCGCCCTTGGCGATGCCTCCCGCGCATCCCGTCAAGGTGCCGATCAGGATGGCCAGCGCCGGCAGGGCGATGGCCGAACGCCCCACAGCGCGGATCATCGGGATTGCCCCGACGCAACGGCGCGCACCTGCGCGCCGGTCGGGGCCTGTTTCCACCAATCGCGGTGCCGAAACTCGGTGCCGTCTTTGGCCATCACCTGAACGACTCCGTGACGGACGAAACCCCAGCCCTTAGCCCTCGGGCCATGCAGAAACAGCGTCCAGGCCGGCACGCCCGCACGCAGGACAACCCGGTGATAGTCACGCCCACGCAGTCGATTCAGACGGCCAGGCGCGCAGAAGCGAACCCTTGTCTGAGCGGGATCCCCGTCGCATCCGCGGATCTCGTCGTAGCCGCCGCAGAGGATCAGGCTCAGGGCATGTCCCCAGGGGTGGTCGTGCAGGCCGCGATCCGGGTCCGAGTCGACGAAGCGGTGGAGATAGAGGTGCCAGTCAAAGGCGCCGAAGAGGTAGTAGCGTTCGAGATAGGGCTCGCCCTGCTCGCCTTCGATGAGACGACAGGGTCGGCGCGCGCTGATCCATTCGAGAGCTCGTTCAATCACATCCGTTACACCGCGTGCGTTGAAACAGGCACTGTATTCATGCTGACTGCGCGCCACCCCTCTTCGCGAGCACACTCGCGGACGCGGCTTAACGCATTATCAATATAAAGAAGGGCTCCGAGGAGCCCTTGCGACGTTTCACCCAGACCGGCACAGTCCTTTGACGCGCTGGAACGGCTCGGGACGCGGCAGATCAGGCGTCGAGGTTATCCAGTGCCTTCTGGAACCGGTTGGCATGCGAGCGCTCTGCCTTGGCCAGCGTTTCGAACCAGTCGGCGACCTCGTCGAAGCCTTCCTCACGGGCGGTCTTCGCCATGCCCGGATACATGTCGGTGTATTCGTGGGTCTCACCGGCGATGGCCGACTTCAGGTTGTCGCCGGTCGGGCCGATCGGCAGTCCGGTCGCCGGATCACCGACCGCCTCCAGGTACTCAAGATGGCCGTGCGCATGGCCAGTCTCACCTTCGGCGGTGGAGCGGAAAACCGCTGCAACATCGTTGTAACCCTCGACATCGGCCTTGGCGGCGAAGTACAGATAGCGACGATTTGCCTGCGACTCGCCCGCGAAGGCTTCCTTCAAACTGTGTTCGGTCTTGCTGCCCTTAAGCTCCATGTTGATCTCCTCGCAATGGAATAAATTTGGGTTGGCTGAACCCGCGGCCCGGACGTTAACCAGCTCGCAGCCATTTCAGAAATTGTTTGTTCCAATCACTGCGATCGGCAGGGCCACAGGGACGATTATGACGTTAAACCAGTCTGTGAACCAGTTCCAGTCTCCCTCGCGCGAGACTGTCATACACTGGGCCAACATACGAGGGAATGTCGATGCCATCCTCAGCGAAGGCCCGCAGGTCCGGAACCGCTACAGCACAACAGGCGGAGTCAAACGAATTAGAGACCCGGCGCAGAGGGCCACGACTTGTGCAATTGACCGATCCGCATCTGTTCGCCGATGCGCAGGGCAGATTGCTTGGCATCACTACACAGCGCAGCTTCGAGGCCGTCCTGGAGCTCGCGCTCGCACACTCGTCGCCCACCGACGCCCTGGTGCTTACCGGAGACCTCGTGCACGACAGCTCCGCGCAGGGCTATCGCGCGCTTCGCCATCTGCTCGATCGCACTGAACTACCCTACTACTGCATTCCGGGCAACCACGATTCGCCTGAGCGCATGGACGATCTGCTCGGGCCCGCCGCGCTTGGACCGGTTACCAGGCGACGGCTCGGGAACTGGAACCTCGTCTTCCTCGATTCGACTGCTCCGGGACGTGAGGGCGGGAATCTCGGTCAGACCCGACTTGCAGCGCTCGGCGATCTGCTCGCGACGGAGAGGCCGCCCACGCTCCTGTTTCTCCACCATCAACCCGTGCCGGTCCGCAGCCGATGGATCGACACGATGGGGGTGTTAGATGGACCGGCATTGATCGGGCTTTGTGACCACCATCCGCACGTCAAGGCCATTGTCTGCGGCCATATCCACCAGGAATTCGCACTGCAGCGTCATGGCTACAGCATTCTCGGAACCCCCTCGACCTGCTTCCAGTTCACGCCCGAACGCGACGATTTCGCGATCGACCCGATACCGCCGGGCTATCGCGCGCTGTGGCTTTCTCCCGATGGCGAGATCCAGACGGAGGTCATCCGCTTGATCGACTATCCGGAGCGACCCGATCCCTCTGCCCTCGGCTACTGATGCCGATCAGCCCAACGCACGTCGAACGTCGGCTCATCGAGCGTCGCGTCTGGATCAGTCAATGGCAAACCCACCATACTGGCGATAATCCAGCGGCTCGCAGGCCACCCCGGTGACATCGGCCCCGGGTGGACCCGTGCGCAGCCAATCGCGCAGATGTCCGACCGCGTTCGCCTCGCCGCAGACCATCAGCTCGACGCGGCCATCGGGCAGGTTTTTCGCGTAGCCGGTCACGCCCATCCGCATCGCCTGCTCGCGGGCCGCGGCGCGAAAAAACACCCCTTGCACCCGACCGCCGACCAGGCAGCGGTAGCAGACGCGATGATCGGTTTGATGCTCGTCCATTATCGTCTCCTAGGGTCGAGTCCAGGTCGTGGCGGGGATCGTGTGAATTATTGGCCGGCTGCGGTCTGACGTTCACGCTTGTACACCGGGAAGGTGCTGTCCTTGTAGCGTTCCTGCACCACATAGTTGCCAAGCCACATGAACTCGGTGGCATCGCCCGTTGCACCCGTGTATCGGGCAACCAGGTTGCCTTCCAGATCGAAGAAGGCGAAGACAGGCGTCGCCCGCACGCGATGGGTTTTCAAGGCAAAATCCTTCTGCGGGATCGCATTGCCGGCGAAGTCCTGAACCTCGACATCGCCCTCGATGTCGACTGGAAAGATTTTGAAATGCTCTTTGTAGTAATCCTGTACCTCGGGCTGATTCAGGACCGTCGTTTTCATGCGATGGCAAAAGGGACACTCATCCATCTCGAACATCAGCAGGATGCCCTGTTTACCCTCACTGCGGGCGTTCTCGAGCTCCTCGGCGAAATCGCCGAAGGTTGTGTCGAAGAAATACTGCCCCGGGTCGCGGGGCTCGGCCGCTACAGCGGTGGCTAGCAGTAGGAGCGTGGCGCAAATCAATCGGAGCAGAATCCGATCGCCGGTCCAAGACACCTGAGTCATTTTACTCTTGCCTCCTCGCAGGGTTTTGGCCGCGGGGCGAACGCCTGCGGCAGCTTGGCTGATTCTCGCCAGTTCGGCGCATCAGTTCAACGGTCCCCATAGCGATCGGGCATCAACCGATCGATCGGGGACGGTTTGATCCGCCACCAATGGTCCCGGGCGGGAACGCTCGGACGCAAGTGCTACACTAACGCGCAAATTCAAGCAGCATGAGCATGCCGCACGCCATCGAATCCCATTGGGATGATCGGCGACGCGGCCACCTTTTTTGGAGACTCTCCCCGCATGAGCTATATCCTGGTCCTCTTCTACAGCCGCTACGGCGCCACCACCGAGATGGCGCATCATATCGCCCGCGGCGTCGAGGCCGGAGGACTGGAAGCGCGGCTGCGTACCGTCCCGGCGGTCTCGACCGTCTGCGAGGCATCGCAAGACAGCATCCCGGCGTCCGGCGCCCCCTATGCGGATCACGACGATCTGCGCGGCTGTGCGGGCCTGGCGCTCGGCAGCCCGACCCGCTTCGGGAACATGGCCGCGCCCATGAAGTATTTCCTCGACGGCACCAGCAGTCTTTGGCTGACCGGCAGTCTGTCGGGCAAACCAGCCGGTGTCTTTACCTCCACATCGAGCCTGCATGGCGGCCAGGAGGCAACTTTGCTGAGCATGATGATCCCCTTGCTGCACCACGGCATGCTCCTCACGGGACTGCCCTACACCAATGCCGATCTGCTGCACACCCGCTCGGGCGGCACGCCCTATGGTCCCTCGCACCTGGCCGGACCCGACAGCACCCTGCCGGTCAGCGATGAAGAGAAGCGGCTGTGCATGACGCTGGGACGCCGGCTTGCCGAAACGGCTGCGGCGCTGAGTCGAGCGGGACAGGGTCGAGCAGGACAGGATCGCTAGAATCGGAGCCCGTAACGCGGCGAGGCCCACTTTGACCGATCTTCCCGGCCAACTTCATTTGCCGATCGAGCTGATCCGAGAGCCGACGCTCGCGGACTATCAACCGGGCCCCAACCGAGAAGCGCTCGCTGCAGTCCAGAGCCTCGCCGCGGGCACCGCAGAGCCCTATGTCTTTCTCTTCGGTGGACCCGCCACCGGCAAGACGCATCTGCTGCAGGGCGCCTGTCAGGCCGCCATTGCAGCGGGCAAAACGGCGCAATACATCCCGACCGGACAAACCGGCCTGCTGCCCTCGATGTTCGAGGATCTGGAGACTCGCGACCTGCTGGCGATCGACGACGTGCAACGCATCGCCGGTCGGGCGGATTGGGAGCTGGCCCTGTTCGACCTCTTCAATCGCGCGCGTACCCGCGGATGCGCGCTGCTCATCGCCGCCAACGCGGCCCCGGATGCCTTGGGGCTGGGCCTGCCGGATCTGCAATCGCGTTTGCAATGGGGACCGCGCTACTGCCTGGTGCCGCTTACCGATGCGGACTGCGAGCAGTTGCTGATGGATGTCGCCGCGGGACTGGGTATGCGGCTCGGCGACGACAGTGCACGCTACATCATGCGCAACTATGCGCGCGACCCAGCCTCGCTGATTGCACTGATCGAGCAGATCGACCGTGTGAGCCTGCGCGAGCAGCGCCAGCCGAGTATCTTGCTGGTGCGACGCGTCATCCGCGGCGAAATCTGATCAACGCGCCTTCCAGCCCTGTCTGCGCGCCTTGCGGCCCCAAATCCAGACGTATTGGATGCCGCTCACCAGAACCGTAGCGAAGCAGGTCCAGATCGTGATCTCGATCAGGGCATCAGGCAGTGGCAAGACCCCGGCGTCCATGACCACCAGGACGACCAACAGGATCTGCATGACCGTGTTGAGCTTGCTGGCCAGAATCGGCGCCGCCTCCACCGCCGCCACCCTGAAGTTGTAGACAACCGCCCCCGTGACGATGACGAGATCACGCAGGATTATCGCCAGCACCAGCCAAGCCGGAACCAGTCCCTGCCAGGCCAGAACGAGAAAGCAACTGATTAAGAGCGCCTTGTCGGCAAGCGGATCCAGAATCCCGCCCAGTCGCGTGGTCCAGCCATAGCGCTTGGCCAGAAACCCGTCCAGACCGTCCGATGCTCCGGCAACGGCAAAGAGCAGGAGAGCCCAACCAAATTCGCCGGACCAGAGTAGATATACGACCGGCGCGACCAGCACGAGCCGCAGGACGCTGATGAGATTTGGAAGATCCTTGAGAGTCACAAACGAGCTCCGTTCCGAGGGACAGCCCCCAACCCCGATGCTAGCCCGGTCGCCGCCGCCTGTCCAAGGCGGATCCTGTTTAGGGCCCGACCTGCCGGACTGCTAGAATAGTCTTCCAAACCCGTTCCCTGGAGCCTCAGCGTGACGCAGGATTCCGCCTCAACCCCACCACCGTCTCTGAGTTATCGCGACGCGGGCGTCGACATTGATGCCGGCACCCGCCTTGTCGAGCGCATCAAACCGCTTGCCGCGACCACCTTCCGGCCCGGCGTCATCACCGGATTGGGCGGATTTGGCGCCCTGTTCGAGCTCCCGCTCGCGGACTACCGTCAACCCGTCCTGGTCTCGGGCACGGATGGCGTGGGCACCAAGCTGAAGCTCGCGATCGAACTCGGACGACACGACAGCATCGGGATCGATCTCGTGGCGATGTGCGCGAACGACATCCTGGTCAGCGGCGACGAACCGCTGTTCTTTCTCGACTATTATGCCACCGGACACCTCGACGTGGATGTCGCCGCATCCGTGATCTCCGGCATCGCGCGCGGCTGCAATCTTGCCGGCTGCGCGTTGACCGGCGGCGAGACCGCAGAGATGCCCGGCATCTATACCGGCGGCGATTACGACCTGGCCGGGTTCTGCGTCGGCATCGCCGAGAAGGCCGATCTCATCCTGCCCGAGCGCGTGCAGCCCGGCGATGTGCTGATCGGACTGGCCTCCTCCGGCCCGCACTCCAACGGCTATTCACTGATCCGCAAGGTGATCGAGGTGAGCGGCGCCGATCTGAGCGAGCTCCTCGACGGCGTCAGCCTCGGCGAGCATCTGCTCGCACCAACCCGCATTTATGTGAAATCCGTGCTGCCGCTGACCCACGCCATGCCGATCCATGCACTGTGCCACATCACTGGCGGCGGGCTCACCGAAAATCTGCCGCGTGTCCTGCCGGACGGCACCTGTGCCGTTGTGGACCTCGCAAGCTGGACGCGCCCCCCGGTGTTCGACTGGATCCAAACGCGCGGCCGTATCACGGACGCCGAGATGTTGCGGACCTTCAACTGCGGGGTCGGGATGGTCGTTGCGATCACCGCGGCAGACCAGGACCAAGCCCTAAGTCTGCTTCGCGCAGCCGGCGAGGACGCGCGCATCATCGGACGGGTGGACGCCGGCGAGGGTTCCGCGGTCGTGAGCTACCTGGGCGGAGTCACGCATGCCTGACGGCCGGCGCCTGCGCGTTGTCGCCCTCATTTCGGGCTCGGGCAGCAATCTGCAGGCATTGATCGATGAGGCGACGCGCGGCCAGGCATTCCAGATCGTCGCCGTGATCAGCAACCGGGCAGATGCCTTCGGACTGGAACGGGCTCGACGCGCGGCAATCCCGGCCGAGGTTCTGGATCATCGGGCGTACACCGGTCGCGAGCCCTACGAGGCGGATCTGATCGCCGTGATCGACCGCTTCGCGCCGGATCTCCTGGTCTTAGCCGGTTTCATGCGCATCCTCACGCCCACATTCGTCGGTCATTACGCCGGGCGAATGCTCAACATCCATCCGTCGCTCTTACCGCGATACCGGGGACTTCAGACCCATCAACGGGTTCTGGACGACGGTGAGGCGGAGCATGGCGCCAGCGTGCATTTCGTGACCGCCGAGCTCGACGGCGGACCGGTCGTCATCCAGGCACGGCTGCCGATCGAAGCGGGCGAGGATGCCAAAAGCCTGGCCGCCCGCGTGCTCACCCGCGAGCACATCATCTATCCCCTGGCCGTGAGTTGGTTTGCCCAGGGCCGCTTAGGCCTGGGAGAAGACGGCCGACCCTGGCTGGACGGCGCCCCCCTGATGGCTCCGATTCTGCTGGACGGATCGGACATCGCCACTTCGGAGTAGGGATTGCGGGGTTGCTTGCCGATGCTGTCAGGCGATTTCCGCGAACTTTACATAGGGCTCGCCAGCACCGGATTGGCCCCGGAAATGGCACGCTGCAGCCGCTCAAGGTAATCCTCCGGGAACTCCCAGACGCTGGTTTCGGGATTCTGGACGAGGCCACGCTTGGCTGGCCCCAGATCATATCTGAGCGTGGCCAGCACGTCGCTGCTGACCAACGGGCTTTCGCGGAAGTAACTGTGTCCGTTGCCGGCCGTGAAACCCGGGGCATTGGCCACACTGATGAGAGACATCTCGTCGGACTGACGCAGGAACGCCCGCACGCTGGGGGTGAGGTCGGCCGGATCGAGCTGCCCGGTCCGCTCCCGACCGAACGCCAGAAGTGCCAGTCGCAGTGCTTTGTCCTTGGGTGATTCGTAGACGGTCAAGCGATCCTGGACACGCAACAGGCCATCCATGATGTAGGTTGCGGCGATGTCGCGGTCCAGGTCGCTGCCGACCAGGATGACATTGCCGAGCCGTAGCCGTCGGCGGATCTCCTCGGTCGAGCGATCACTATGGATGAGGGCCAGCTGGTGGAGAGCGGCACCGACCACCCGCGTGCCGGCGCTGTAGCCGAGGATATGGATGCGGCGGGCCTCGGTCTCGTCGGCCAGAAATTCGATCAGCTCACGCAGAAAGACGGACGAATACCGGGCCGACTCGGTATCGCCGAAGTAGTCGAGTGCACCCAGACGAGAGGGCCAGGCGAAGGGGATAAACACCCCCTCGTAGCCCAGGAAGTGCCAGAGCTCCGCCGTCACCAGCATCGGGTTCTCGAAGTTGACCTTATAGCCGTGGACGTAAATGAAGATGTCGGGGTCGCGGCTTCGGGCCAGGCGCTCGTTGATGGCTTCCACGAATCGCTGGCGGGGAACGGGATCGGATCTCCCGGACGGTCTTTGATCGAGCATCGGGTGAAGGGTGCGATCCAAGGTGCCGAACTCCTCGATTTCGGCGACCTGGAGCGGGTACTTGTCCGTCGCATTCTTCAAGATGGATATCCGACGCGCCATGTCCCAGGTCACGTCGCTACGGCCCAGCTCGATGCGGCTATGACCCAAGCGCAGCTCCGCGGCCCGCTCCGTGCTGTAGAAGCGGTCCTTGCTTCCCGAAGTCGCAGGCTCGCGCAGCGTTGCGTACAGCACCTGCGGGTCTGCCGGCAAGGCGACCCGACTCGTGTCGGTGAAAGGCGTGACCTCCTCGCCTTCCAGAAAGGCCGGCGGGGGCATGAACGGCATCCTGTATTGCCCCGTGCCGGCACAGCCAGCCAGAAACGGTACCAGGATCAGACAGGCCAGAATCCAGAGCGGGTGCGGGTAGGTGCCCCCGGGCGCAATGCCGGGGATCGGCGATCGGGCGAGATGGGACATCGAGTTATCGCTCCTGAGATGTGGATCATGCACTGCCTTCGGCCCTGATCCGCGGCTCGTCGACAACCGGGGACCGCGAGCAATGTGGTCGCTGGAGGGCGTACCACGTTCCGTGCTTCCAAGATGCGTCGACCTTCCATCGATAGACCCTAGGAGCGCAGCGCATTGGCCGCCCGACTTCCGGCGCTCGCGGCGTGAGACCGGACGGTTCAAGGGGACCGGCGAGGCGATCTCTGTGGTGTTTCTCATGAACTGAAGGGGTTCTCTCGCAGGCTGCCCCGCTCGGGGTGGGGATGGGCTCGGATCGCACCCGAACTCGATCAATTGATGCGGATGGACTCGATCGGGGCCGGCGAGATCCGGCGATCGCCGGTCTGTATCGGCCGCGCGGTCGCCTGGCCCTCGGGCAAACCCGAGCGCATGACTGCGAGAGCAGGGCCGGTGCTGGATTCGAGGATAGGGGCGTCCGTGACCAAGAGGGTCGTCCCCGGCTTCAACAGCGGGTAGAGCTGGACACTCATGGCCTTTGGCATGTGCAAGCGCGCGATCGCACCGGCGTCGTGGGCGTTCCCGCTTTCAGCGGCGTGTCCCGGGAGACCCACGGCGCTCCAGCGCGGATGGGCGCCGTCTGTTCCCGTGAGAACCGTGTAGGCATGGGTTCCCAACGCCGTCCCCGCGTTGTCGATGTCGATGCGTGCCCGACCGATCTCAACCCCGTTGCGCATCACGATAAGGCGCCGGTCGGCGGCGCTGGCGACTAGGGTAATCGGGCCGTCCGGAGATGCCTCGGGCTCCCAGCGGTACTCCTCGAATAGGCCCAGGCCATGGTCCGACTCTGGCGCTCCGGTCGCGTTATCCACAGGTGTCAGCACCGCCGGATGGACCACCGAGCGTGGCGCCGTCGACTCCCCGGCGATGACCACGGTCGTCCCTTGGTGTGTGATTCCGAAGAGCAATCGGGCAAACTCGGAGGGCAAATGGACGCACCCGTGTGAGGAGGGATAGCCCAGCAGGCCGCCGGCGTGCAGGGCCACACCGTCCACCGTCAGGCGCTCCGAGTAGGGCATGGGCGCATCATTGTAGGTCTTGGAGTGGTGGTCCTTGTCCTTATTCAGGATGGTGAAAACGCCCGTCGGTGTGCCGTGCCCTGGTTTGCCGGTGCTGGCAGTCGTGACCCCGATGCGCACGCCATTGCGGTAGACATATGCCATCTGTTCGGGGAGGCTTACGACCACCACCACGGGTCCTTCGGGCTCCAACTGCCCCTCCCAAATAAACTCCCCCGGTTGGAGAGCCTCGATGGGTGTATCGGCCGGCGCGGAGTACTTGGCGCCCCAGAAGGGGGTGGCCGCGCAGTCGAGGGCGACCATCAAGGGTAGGGCGGCAATAATATTCATAAAACGCATTACGACTCCCCCATAACCTCTAAAATTAAATAAAAATAACTTCTCGGCTCGCAGCCTCGGCATCATAGCTTGGGCGAAGCGACGCGCAACCTTAAATTGAATACTGTGTGGCCAGCGTCGCTTTGATGCGTCGCCGACGGAGGCGTCTCGACGGTGCTCGGCAGGATGCCGAACACGATTGCGCGGTGGTGGGCGAGGTGTTCGGCGATGGGTGCGAGGGCTCGGGGAACGTGTCCCGCCGCTGTGATCGACGTCCGGGCGAACCGGGGATGCGTTTTACCCAATGCGGGCGCTCGGCGGGCGCCGGGTGCCAAAGGACTCGGCGCAGCGCTCTCGGCCCTATCGGTCCTTGAGCTCGTTGATGCGCGACTCATACGCGGCCTTGATGCAGCCGTGTTTGTCATCGGCCTTCCAGCAGTCGTCACGTCCCTTCACCCAGCCGCGCTGCTCCGTCTTGAGGGCGCCTTGCTCGCTGGCCGGGGCGTTCTTCAATACCGTCGCATAGAGTTCGGCGAGGCTGCGGTCCAGAGCGGCGAGGTCTGCGTCCTTACAGATCAGCAGCTCGGCCTCATGGGTGGCCTTGCTGCAGTCGAAACTCGGGTTCGCTGCCTGCACCAAGGGGGCGGTAAGGCAGCCGGCGGCGAGGAGCGTTAAGGCGATTTTGGTCATCGAACATTTCTCCGGTGGTTGAGGTGATCGAGCGTAGGCCCATGCGCTCTTCTCAGGGAGCGGATAGAACGGGAGCGGGCCGGTCCTTGGCCCGGTCTCCGACCTATTGGTATCAAGGCTTCTTGATCAAGCCGACGATCAAGAGCAGGACGGCGGCGCCGATGACGGCCGTGATCAATGAGCCGATCATGCCGCCCCCCACGGAGATGCCGGCCAAGCCGAACAGGAAACCGCCGATGACGGCACCGACGATGCCGACGAGGATGTTGCCGAGCAGGCCGAAGCCGCCGCCCCGCATCAGCAGTCCGGCGAGCCAGCCTGCCACGGCGCCGATGAGCAAGAAAATGCCAAGGCTAATAAGATCCATGATCGATGTCCTCTGATGTGGGTTTAGGGTCGCGCTTGCTTCGGGGTCGTATCGACGGCGGGGCGCGGCGACGGAGCGCCCTGCTGTCTCTGCAATCAGGCACCGAGCGGGAAAGCGTCCGGTATCTCGTACCCTTCCTGGCCGACTCGGATGAGGTGAAGGTCATTTTCTTTCGTGTCGCGGAATTCACCGTAGCCGTCGGCTAAGGATTGCGGTCGCAGCCGGATGCCGGATGCCCGATCCCCGGCCGCTCTGGATTCAACGGCGGCAGTCGCCTTCGGTGAGGTAGCGCCCTGCAACCCAACCGGTGACGCCACGGTACTCGACCTTGCACCAACGGGGATTCTCCCTTGCGCGACGCTCTTTTTCCTCGGGAGACAGGTTGGTGAACTCCTCGAAGGTGAGCCCGCCTTTGCAGCCCAGATTGCGGATGCAGGAGCCATCCGGCGGGATCTCGCCGATCTTCCGTGCGCTCGCGCTCGGCTCTACCCGAATATTCAGCACGTCGTTTCGGGCGACGTGCCGAACGGCATAGTAATCGGGCCCGTCCGCTTCGGCCCTGAGGTCCCCGGCCACGAGGCTCGTCGCGACCCCGAGGGCAAGGGCGGCGTGACCGGGACGCCGCGACGGCAAGCCGGCTCTCCGATCCGATCGGCCCGAGGCCCGGGTCAACCTGGCCGCCTTCGGCATTCGTAGAGCCGAAACGAAGGTTCGCATCGATGCCATACTGAAAACCCTCATGATGTTTGCAGAATGCTTGCCGAAAGGCGGCCTGCCGGCAGCGGGATCGATCTCACACACCAAACTCGCCGAGCGCAACGTGCGGCAGCGGACCTACCGAGACGCTCAGGAACGATTCAAAAACAACCGAAACCGTAGGATGTTCACCTCGTTCCTGAATCGTCACGAAGCATCGATGTCGACCTGGTCCGGGTTCCGTCCGCATCCGGGACCCGACGCGTCCGGATCCTCGCCCTCCCCGAACGCCCATCAAGCGGAGCGGGGCATCATTGGACGACGGTCAGCTCCTGGACAGTGCCGTCATTGGAGACGAGGCAGCGCCAGCGCTCGGTCGTGGAGCCACCGCGCACCCCGGCCGCGTCCACCATGACCACCGAATTGGCTTCCGAATACTCGGAGCTGGCCACCTGCACCGAGCGGACGTTCCCGCCGTAGTTGCTGTTGACCGCCGCCGTGCACGCGCTTTCCGCGGCGCCGGTTGCCTGGCGCA
>JBGSKP010000657.1:0-15629 GCA_041741175.1 Thiocapsa sp.
CTGCGGTCGAGCCCGCTTTGGCTGCGCCGACTCCAGTCGAGACAGTCCCTGTGGAGGTCGTTCCGGTCGAGGTGGTTCCGATGGAGATCGCCCCGGTTGCAGTCGAGCCAGTCCCGGAGCTACCAGCTTCTGAGTCGGCGCCAGAGCCTGCGCCTGCGTCGATCGCCGCGCCGACCCTGGAGCCCGAGGCACCGGTCAAGGCGGCGGTGCCACCTGTCGCACCATCGACCTCCGTCGAGGCTCCGGCGGTAACGACTCCGTCAACCGAAACGGCTGTCGTGGCGCCCGCCGAAGCGGCTACCCCGCCGCCGACGCCGATGCCGCGTTGGCTAAACCATTTTGCTCCAATGCCTTAAGGGGCTCGGTCGCAGTCGGCGCCCGCCTGAAAGCCCCGGCGCCGGCACGATTGATCCGCCTGCGTCGCGGGTACACAACAGCAGGCCCTTCTCGGTTCGCTGTTGTGTCACATCGGCATCGACGGATCTCGGGCGGAGGTCTCGGCGGTCTGTAAGCGTTCAGGCAGTCGGATGTTTTTCCTGCTGCAGTCAGACGCCCGATGATCCCGAAGGCATCATCGGGCAAGTGGAGACGGAGTTTTTTGTGCGTCGCGCGAAGCCCTGAGTCGCCGTCAGACGAGTGGCCTCCGGACGATCTCGATATCCTTCGAGGTCTCGGGAGCGCGCCGCGTGATCCTTCAGTGAATCCGGAGAGCGAGATGGAAAGGCCGCAAATGTCGAAGACTGTCACGAAAGTGGTGAAGCTTTACGATCCGAGGACTTGGCGCGAAAAAGGGCTCTGGTGGACCGTCGGCCTGTTCGCCCTGACTTATTTCGTTGTCGTGTCGATTCTGGGGATCTTCTGGTCGCGTTCGCCGGGGTTATTCGATGTCCAGCAGCGGGCACTCGAGTATGCCGGTGGAGATGAGACAAGGCTCGCCACCGGTACCCATACCACCGCGACTGCTATCGGCATCGCGGAGACACTTTTGGGTAAACCCGGCGGCTATTTGAGCAACGATATGACCCTACCCGGGGTGTTTCTCGACAATATTCCAAACTGGGAATTCGGCGCCTTGACTGAGCTGCGAGACCTCTCGCGCGCCATGCGGAACGAGTTCTCGCGCTCGCAGACCCAGTCGGTGGAGGACAAGGATCTGCAAGTGGCCGAGCCTCAGTTCAGCTACGACTCGGAGTCCTGGATCCTCCCGTCGACGGAATCGGAATATCGCAAAGGTGTCGAGGCGCTATACCGATATTTCGCACGACTGAGTGACGACAGCGCCAACGACGGGCAGTTTTTTGCACGCTCCGACAACTTGAGATCTTATCTCGCCGTGGCCGAGAAGCGATTGGGTAGCCTGGCGCAGCGGCTATCGTATGCTGTGGGTCAATCCCATCTGAACACGGCGCTCGCGGGTGATCCGAACGCCCAGCAGGCGCGCCCTGCCCCCGTCGAGTCCGAAACGAAGACGCCTTGGATGGAAATCGACGACGTGTTTTTCGAGGCCCGTGGCTACACTTGGGCACTACTGCATACACTCAAGGCACTTGCGATCGACTTTGAGCCGGTTTTGACCGGTAAGAACGCCTTAGTCTCGCTCAAGCAGATCATCCGCGAGCTTGAAAATACGCAGAATCCGGTCTGGAGTCCGTTGATTCTGAATGGAACCGGATTCGGTCCTATGGGTAATCATTCGCTGGTCATGGCGTCTTACATCTCGCGCGCGAATGCGGCGATCATTGATCTGCGCAGCTTGCTGGAAAAGGGCTGATCGCGCAGTCGGCTGCAGCGCCCCGGTCGCGCCGGGGCGCTGCGTGATCACTTGAGGGATCAGTCCGTGGGGAAGATGATCTCGCGCGCACGCAGGTAGGTGATTACCTCGTCGGCCAGGGCATCCGGGGGCAGGGTTCCGGCGTGGAGCTGAAGCTCCGGGGTGATCGGCGCCTCATAGGGATCGTCGATCCCGGTGAAGCCCTTGATCTCGCCGGCACGGGCCTTTTTATAGAGACCTTTGGGGTCACGTGTCTCGCAGATCTCGATCGGGGTGTCGATGAAGACCTCGATGAAATCACCCTCGGGCATGCTCCGACGAACCAGATCTCGATCCGAGCGATAGGGACTGATGAATGCGGTGAGTGTGATGATGCCCGCCTCCGAGAAGAGCTGCGCGACCGCGCCGATGCGGCGGATGTTTTCTTCGCGGTCGATCGCGGAGAAGCCCAGCCCGAAGCGTTGCGCGAACTCGTCGCCGTGCGCTTCGCGCAGCATCCCAGGACCCGCATTGAGCGCGTGACGCACATTGTCGCCGTCGAGGACTGAGCTGTGCACGCCCATCTTGTGCAGTTTGTGGTCCAGCGTATTGGCAATCGTGCTTTTCCCCGAGCCGCTGAGCCCGGTAAACCAAATGACGCAGCCTTTGTGGCCTTTCATGGCCTCGCGCTCGGGGCGCGAGACTTGATGCTCGTGCCACGTCACGTTCGTATCGTTCATCATCGATCCTCGGTCATCATCAAGAAAAAAGGGCAAGTGAAGGCAGAATAATACCTTATTTTTATCGAATTAAATCATCGGCGGACGGTGTTTGCGGCAGCCGCCCGGGCGTGTCTGGCCGAGCGCTGCCGAGTGCTCAGCGTGAGGCGGTGCCGGGCATCGAGAAGCTGGTTTCAATCGTGCCCCCGCAGGCGACAAGACATTCCTCGTACTGCACCCTGCAGACATGCATGTCGGCACCCAGGCAGGCGTCGGGCCGAACACACAGGGCGCCCGGTGTCGCGAGACAGGCGTCGAGATCCGTCGTCAGTTGGTTGAACTGGGCCCGACACTCCTCCTCACGCAACCTCTGTCGTTGCTCGCACTGTTGCTGTTTCAGATCGCAGTCCGCGACACAGGCTTGTGCCTGCGGGTCGGTGGGCGCGATGACACGCCGCTCCTCGAAATGATTCGCACAGCCTGAAAACAGGACCATGGTCAAGGCGGCGATGAGCAGGCGCGAGGGCAGGTCAAAGCGGGTCGAGGATTCCATCTGAGATCTCATGTTGGTCGTCGAGGTCAGGTCCGCTCGCGCAGCCGTCGACTCAGGAGCCATCGACTCAGCAGATAAAGCAGAGCGGCATTGATGCCGACGCCGATCGCGAGCAAGGCGAGGTTGAGCGTTGCGGAGTCGATACCGAGTAGTCCCGTCAGTCGGCTCACGCCGAGGCTCCATGGTAGCGCAAAGACTACGAGAAAGATGCCGGACAAGGGATCGCCGCCGAACAGGAGCAGTGCGATCGAGACGATCGATGCCGCCAGGTAGAGGGCGATCAGGTTGCGCATGGCTGCCGGGATCCCCGGCTCCACGGGGCTGGCCTTGCCGCGTGCTTGTGGCATGATACTCTCCTGTTGGTTAAGATTCGGTCACCGCAGTTTCAGGGGGTAGCGCTGATGAGCAAAGGCGAAGACAAGAAGAAAGAAGCCAAGAAACAGCCGTTAAAAAACATGAAAGAGAAACGGGCCGAGAAGAAGGCGAAGAAGGTTAAATAAGCCATCCATCGCGCAAGCCTGATGCACGATCAAGTCGATCTTGCGCTCGTCTGGCATCGGTTTCGGATCGGCTCGCCGTTCGATCATCCGGTCGAGGTGTTGCGGGGCAGGCGATTGCAACCCTCGTCAGGCGTCACGGCAGCCTTCAAGTCTGCCCCGGGGGTTGGTGAACCGTTGGGCTGTCCGGCGGGAGTATGCCCGTCGGCTGCAGCGCCGCTTTGTCGGTTGGGGTATGCTGCCCGGGAAATACTACGAGATGATCGGCTTCGAGCCGGATGCCGATCTCATCGCCGATGGCGTGCTGGTGATGACTCGGCACCAGACAAAGAACGGTCGTGCCGCTCGCCAGCCGAAGCTGGTAGAGGTATTCGGCACCCCGAAATGCCCTTTCGATGACCGTTGCGCGCCGCGGACTGGTTTCATCGTAGAGCATGTCGTCCGGGCGAATCAGTACCTCGGCCGCTGTTCCGGGTGTCAGTCCGTGCGGTTTGCTTCCGGCAACCCGGCCCAGCTCGGTTTTTACGCGAGTCTCGTCGACGACCTCCGCTGGCAGCAGAACGCCCTGACCGATGAAATCCGCAACAAAGCGGTCCACCGGTTCGTGATAGATCCCGAATCCTGTTCCCCACTGTCGAACACGGCCGTTTGCAATCACGCCGATCTGGTCGGCCATGGCGAAGGCTTCCATTTGATCATGGGTGACCAGGATGGCGGTGACGCCCTCGCGCCTGAGCAGATCCCGAACCTCGCGTGCCAGCTGCTCGCGCAGCTCCGCGTCCATGCTCGAGAAGGGTTCGTCGAGCAGAAGAATTTCGGGGCGTGGCGCCATGGCGCGCGCAAGCGCCACGCGCTGCTGCATCCCGCCGGAGAGCTCATGCGGATAGCGACGGGCCGCCTGAGGCAGACCGACCAGCTCCAATAGCTCGGTAACGCGACGCCCACGCTCGGCACGACTCATGCCGTGAAGCCCGAAGCCGACGTTGTTGGCGACCGTTAGGTGCGGAAAGAGCGCAAAGTCCTGGAAGACCATGCCGACACGGCGCTGCTCCGGCGGCACGTTGTGTCCGGGTGCCGCGACGCGCCGCTCGCGCAGCAGGATCTCGCCCCGACTGACGGGCTCAAAACCGGCAATTGCTCGAAGCAGGGTTGTTTTGCCGCAGCCGCTCGGTCCGAGCAGACAGCCGATGACGCCGCGTTCCAAAACAAAGGACACGTCGCGTACAACCAGGGTGTCGCCATAGGCGACACTGACATCTCGAACCTCAAGCTGTATCGGCATTGCGGGATCTGGTGATTGATCGGCTGAGAAGGATAACCGGAAGTAGACCGGCCAGGACGATCGTCAGCGCGGCCGGTGCGGTGTCCGCCAGACGCTCGTCCGAGGCGAGTTCGTAGGCCCGTACGGCGAGCGTGTTGAAATTGAACGGTCGCAGGATGAGTGTGGCCGGCAACTCTTTGAGCACATCGACAAAGACCAGGAGCGCCGCGGTGAGCAGGCTGCCGCGGAGCATCGGGATGTGAATGCTCAGCAAGAGCTGTCCCGGCCGATAACCCATCGCCCGTCCGGCCTCGTCCATCGAGGGCCGGATTCGTCCCAGTCCTGCCTCGACCGTCTGCAGGGCGACCGCCAGAAAGCGCGTCAGATAGGCAAAGATCAGGGCCGCGAGCGTGCCGCTGAGCAACAGACCGGTGGAGATGTCGAAGGTCTGCCGCATCCAGGCGTCAAGCGTATTGTCGACCCAGGCGAATGGAATGATGACGCCGATGGCGATCACGGTCCCGGGCACCGCGTAACCGAGCCCGGCGATCTTAACCGCACCCTTGACCGGTCCGGTGGGCTGCTGACGTTTGCCGTAACCCAGAAAGACTGCCAAGAACAAGGCAATCACGGCGGCCGTGGCCGCAAGCTCCAGGCTGTTGAGCACCAGGCGCCAGAATGCGGCGTCGAAGGCGCTATCGGCAATCGTCAGCGCCCAGGCGGCGAGCTGTCCGGCCGGAATCACAAAGCCGAACAATACCGGAATCAGGCAGAAGATGATCGCCGCGGCGGCGTGCCAGCCGGTGAGATGATGACGCCGAATCGCCTGATGTCTCTGGCTGGTGTTGTGATAACGCGCCTCCCGGCGCGAGATACGCTCCAAGGCGATCAATACCAGCACAAAGCCGAGCAGCATGGCTGAGAGCTGTGCGGCCGCCGCAGCGTTGTTCAGGCCGAACCAAGTTCGGAAGATGCCGGTCGTGAAGGTCTGCACGCCAAAGTATTGCACCGTGCCGTAGTCGGCCAGGGTTTCCATCAGCGCGAGTGTCAGGCCGGCCACGATGGCGGGGCGCGCTAGCGGCAGCGCGACGACGAAAAAGGTGCGCCAGGGACCGTTGCCGAGCGTCCGACTTACGTCCAGCACGCACAGCGATTGGCTCAGAAACGCGGCGCGGCTGAGTAGGTAGACGTAGGGATAGAGCACCAGCGCCAGCATGACAGCGGCGCCCTCAAGCGAGCGGATCTGGGGAAACCAGTAGTCTCCGAAGCCCCAGCCGGTCAAATCGCGCAGGGTGGCTTGAACAGGCCCGGCGAAATCAAGCATGCCAGTGTAGGTGTAGGCGATGATGTAGGCGGGCATCGCCATCGGCAGAATCAGCGCCCACTCGAACAGGCTGCGTCCCGGGAAGCGACACATGCTGGTCAGCCAGGCCGTCCCGACGCCGCCGATCAAGGTGCCGATCGCGACCCCCAGCATGAGCAGCAGGGTGTTGACCACATAGTCGGCCAGCACGGTATCGACCAGATGCTGCCAGACGTCGCCCGAGGGGACGACCAGGAACCCGACGATCACAAGGACCGGCAGGGCGAGCAGGATGGCGGTTGCCACGATGCCCGCCGCCCACCCCCGGCGTCCACGCGTGTTCACGATCGCCTCATCAAAAGGTGCTGCCTTCCGGTATCTGATGGGCGCGCGAAACGGGGCCCGGACAGGCCCCATTATTACGTCTTGAATGACGTTGCGTCTATTTCCAGCCGGCGCGGTCCATCAAGCGCACGGCCTCGGGTCCGAATTCCCCGAGCTTTGCGAGCTGTAGGTCATCGGCTTTGAAGGCGCCCCAGGATTGCAGCAGGGCGCTGACCTGCGCCGCCGATGACACCGGGTACTCGCCGTTGACCTCGGCGTACCAGGTCTGCGACTCGGGGCTGACGAGGAACTCCGCGAGCTTGATCGCCGCGTCCCGATTCTTCGCCGAGTGCGTCATGGCGATACCGCTGACGTTGACATGCGTTCCGCGTCCGTCCTGATTAGGCCAGAACACACGCATCCGCTCGGCGGCTTCGACCTGAGTGGGATCTCCTGAGGTCAGCATGCCAGCGAGATAGTAGGTGTTGGCGATGGCGATGTCGCACTGGCCGGCGGCGGCTGCGGAAATCTGATCCCGGTCGCCTCCCTGGGGCGGGCGCGCCAGGTTGGCGACGAGATCCTTCGCCCATGCCTCGGTGGCCTCGACCCCATCGGCGGCGATCATGGCGGCGACCATCGATTGGTTATAGACGTTGTCCGAGGAGCGAATGCAGATACGGCGCTTCCAGACGGGGTCTGCCAAGTTTTCGTAGGTGGAGAGGCTGCTCGGGTCGACCTTGCCTTCAACGTACAGAATCGGGCGCGCGCGCAGAGACAGGCCAAACCAGTGGCCCTCGGGATCTCGATAGGACTCCGGGATGGTCTGGGTCAGCACGGCGCTGTCCATCAGCTGCGTGACGCCTGCCTCCTTGGCGCGATAGAGATTACCTGCGTCGACCGTGACCAGCAGATCGGCCGGAGAGTTGATTCCCTCGCTCTCCAGGCGCTTGAGCAGCGTTTCGGCCTTATCGGTCACCATGTTGACCTTGATGCCGGTTTGCTCAGTGAAGCGGTCGAGCAGCGGCTTGATGAGTTCCTCCTTCCGGGCCGAGTAGAGGTTGACCTCATCATCGGCTGCGTCGGCCGGAACGGCAAGCACGAGCGCGACCGCAGCAGCAGTTAAAGCAAGTGGTAATGATTTCATGCGGTTGTACCCCCTCATGGGCCAAATGATGGTGTGTCGTCTGATGGTGTGTGGCGCTTCCTCCATATCATAATCGGAACAGTTCGTATTTGCAATGCGCGTGATCAATCTTACGGGAAAATTCGAATATAATCGTGCCATCATGCAGTCAGTGGCCGAACCCCTTGAAAGCGGGGTGCTGCGCTCGAACATCCGAAGTATCGCTTGCCGGATTCGGCCGATTTTCCGACGCCCACGCGTTGCGGGATGTTGAAACCCGGCTAGAAGGGCGTATAGTAATTACCCAGTAAAACGGTCAAGAAAACGGAGCCAGGAGAGATGACCTCAACCCAAGCAGTCGACGATATCGTCCAGTCAGAGTACGAACACGGTTTCGTGACCGACATCCAGTCTGACACCCTCCCTCCCGGCCTGGATGAAGGGGTCGTTCGCGCCATCTCCGCCCGCAAGGGGGAGCCTGAATTTATGACCGAGTGGCGCCTGAAGGCTTATCGGCACTGGTTGACCATGTCAACGCCGCATTGGGCATCCGTGCATTACCCGCCGATCGATTTTCAGTCCATCTCTTACTTCTCGGCGCCGAAGCGCCCGGAAGACATGCCCAAGAGCCTCGACGAGATCGATCCGGCCCTGCTCGAGACTTACGAGAAGCTCGGCATTCCGATCGAAGAGCAAAAGGCACTGGCGGGCATCGCCGTCGATGCGGTGTTCGACAGCGTCTCGGTCGCCACCACCTTCCGGGGCGTGCTCGCCGACGCCGGCGTGATTTTCTGCTCGATCTCGGAGGCGGTGCACGATCACCCCGAGCTGATCAAGCAGTACTTGGGCTCGGTGGTTCCGCATACCGACAACTACTACGCCGGACTGAACGCGGCGGTGTTCAGCGACGGCACCTTCGTCTATGTCCCCGCCGGTGTGCGCTGCCCGATGGAGCTCAGCACCTACTTCCGCATCAACGCACGGAACACCGGCCAGTTCGAGCGGACTCTGATCATCGCCGAAGCCGGAAGCTACGTGAGCTACCTGGAAGGCTGTACGGCCCCGCAACGCGACGAGAACCAGCTGCACGCGGCGGTTGTCGAGCTGATTGCCATGGACGATGCCGAGATCAAATACTCGACCGTCCAAAACTGGTATCCGGGCGACGCGCAGGGGCGTGGCGGTATCTATAACTTCGTGACCAAGCGCGGTGACTGCCGCGGTGCGCGCTCCAAAATCTCCTGGACCCAGGTCGAGACCGGATCGGCGATCACCTGGAAGTACCCCAGCTGCATCCTGCGCGGTGACGACTCGGTCGGCGAGTTCTACTCGGTGGCGGTCACCAAGGGCCGGCAACAGGCCGACACCGGCACCAAGATGATCCATCTGGGTCGCAATACGCGCTCGACGATCGTTTCCAAAGGCATCTCGGCGGGCGAGGGGCAGCAGACCTATCGCGGCCTGGTCAGGATCAGCCAGCGCGCCGCGGGTGCACGCAACCACACCCAGTGCGACTCGCTGCTGATCGGCGACCGTTGCTCGGCCAATACCTTCCCCTACATCGAGGTCAAGCACCCCAGTGCCAATCTCGAGCATGAGGCGACGACGTCGAAGATCAGTGACGATCAGCTCTTTTACTGTCGCTCGCGCGGTCTCACCGCGGAGGACGCCGTCTCGATGATCGTCAACGGTTTCTGTAAGGAGGTCTTCAACGAGCTGCCGATGGAGTTCGCCGTAGAGGCCCAGAAGCTGTTGAGCATCAGCCTGGAAGGGGCCGTTGGTTGAGCCGCGTTGAACCGCGTTTTAACGAGCATGTAAGGTCAGGGAACGATCTCGGCCTTGCGGCTAACAACGCCGTTCGCGCGACGCGGTTCAAGTGTTTTAAACGACAACTTCGGTTTTCGCGTCACTGATCCGTTGCAGTGAACGAAAAGCGTCGGCGAGAAACGCTTCAAACCAATTCTTAAGTTAAACACATCGATCGCGTCGGCTCCGACCTGAGTGGGCTGATCCGAGGCCGATCCAATCCGATGATTGAACACGGGCTGCCGGACGCGATCGATCAGGAGCATGCGATGTTATCTGTGAAGGGCCTCAAGGCAAATGTCGGTGACAACGAGATCCTCAAGGGTCTTGACATTGAAGTGGGTCCGGGCGAGATCCACGCGATCATGGGGCCAAACGGTTCAGGCAAGAGTACCTTCTCGCATGTCCTCTCCGGGCGTGAGGGGTATCAGGTCACGGCCGGGTCGGTGACCTTCGAGGGGCAGGATCTGCTCGCGCTCGAGCCCGAGGAGCGTGCACATCTGGGCGTCTTTCTGGCCTTCCAGTATCCGGTTGAGCTACCCGGCGTCAACAACACCTACTTCCTCAAAGCGGCGCTCAACAGTATCCGTAAGTCGCGCGGGGAGCCGGAGCTGGATGCGGTGTCTTTCCTGCGTTTGATCAAAGAGAAGCTCAAGGTCCTTCACCTGGATGATTCGCTGCTCAAGCGGGCTGTAAACGCCGGTTTTTCCGGCGGCGAGAAGAAGCGCAACGAGATCTTTCAGATGGCCCTGCTCGAGCCCAAGCTCGCCATCCTCGACGAGACCGATTCGGGTCTCGATATCGATGCCTTGCGGGTGGTGGCCGATGGGGTCAACGCCCTGCGCAGCCCGGAGCGTTCCATGATCGTGGTTACCCATTATCAGCGGCTGCTCGACTATATCGAGCCGGACTATGTGCATGTGCTGGCAAAGGGCCGGATCATTCGCTCAGGCGGCAAGGAACTGGCACTCGAGCTGGAGGAAAAGGGTTACGGTTGGATCCTCGAGCAAGGGCAGGCGGCATGAACGGCGCGGCGCCCATCAGCTTTGAATCCTGGCTCTACGCACGTCCACCGTCCGCGGGCGGCGTGGGTGCCGGACTGGACTGGCTTGAGGCCCAGCGACAGACCGCGCTGAGCCGGGTGCGCGAGCAGGGCGTGCCGAGCGTCAAGCAGGAGGAATGGCGCTACACGAGCCTCAAGCGATTGCTTGAGCAGGGATTCTCTCAAGTCGACGACACCGTCACGGCGCTTCAGGTGGGAGATATCGAGGAGCTGTTGATTCCGGGGCTCGACAGCCATTGCGTGGTCATGGTCAACGGCCGCTATACGCCGTCGCTGTCCGCGCTGGGCGAGTTGCCCCGCGGCGTGCGCGTCACGGGGCTGCGTGCCCTGCTCCAGAGCGATCCAGACGCGCTGCGTGATCGGATCAACGGCGTGGCCGGCGAGAGCCAGCCGCTGTTTGCGGCGCTCAACACAGCCGGCCTGGACGACGGTCTTGTGGTGCTGCTCGACCGGGGCGCGATCCTGGAGCGTCCGATCGAGCTAATTCATCTCTCGGTTGGCATGGACGAGCCGCGCGTGGCCCAGCCGCGTCATCTTGTTGCGCTCGAAGAGGGTGCCCAGGCGACCCTGATCGAGCGCTATGTCAGCCTCGGCAGCTCGCTGTATTGCACCAATTCCGTTCTGGAGCTGTCGCTCGGGCGAGACGCCGTATTGAAGCACGACCGGGTCCAGGTCGAGAGTCCGAATGCATTCCATATTACGGGACTTTATCTGAGCCAGGACGCAGGTAGCCGCTACGTCGGGGTCAATATCGGGCTTGGCGGGGCTTGGGCGCGAACCGATCTGATCGCCCGTTTCCGTGGCGAGCATGCCGAATGCGATCTTCAGGGTCTGTATTTGGCGGGCGACCAGCAGTTGATGGACTTCCACATCGACGTGGAGCATGCGGTGCCCTCCTGCTCGAGCCGCGAGGCATTCAAAGGCATCCTCTACGGTAAGGGTCGGGCGGTTTTCGATGGTCGCGTGGTGGTCGCCAAGGATGCCCAAAAGACCGATGCGGCGATGTCGAACAAGAACCTGATGCTGTCCGAGAATGCCGAGGTCGATACGAAACCGCAGCTCGAGATCAATGCCGACGACGTCAAGTGCAGCCATGGCACCACGGTGGGCCAGATCGAGCCGGAGAAGCTGTTTTATCTGCGCTCGCGCGGCATCTCGGCACCACGCGCCAGGCGTATGCTCTGCCTTGGTTTTGCCGAGGAGATCATCGACGCCCTGCACTCGGATGTCTTGCGCGATGCGGTTTCGGAGCAAGTGGGTCAGCGTCTGGAATCCGCCCCGCTGACCTGATGTTCGGGCGTCTGTCAGGGCCGACGTCCAACGCGGTCACGCGGCCCACAGCGCCATTGGATGTTCTTTTCGAAACAGAGCAGTCGAGAGGTCAAGCATGAACAGACTGGCCCGCTTCGCCGGCTTCGGTAAGCATGACGATGATTGCGGTGAAAGCGCAGCGGTCATGGAGGACGTGGTCGTCGAGCAGATGGAGCCCGAGGAGCTGCGTGAGCCCATCATTGCGGCGCTACGCGGCGTGCATGACCCGGAGATCCCGATCAACATCTACGATCTGGGTTTGATCTACCGGATCAATATCTCCGACCAGGGCGACGTGCATATCGATATGACGCTGACGGCACCGGCCTGCCCGGTCGCCGGGATGATGCCGATCATGGTCAAGGACGCGGTTACGAAAGTCGATGGCGTTGGGCTGGTCGACGTCGATCTGGTGTGGGATCCGCCTTGGTCGCAGGCCAATATGAGCGACGAGGCGCGTCTCCAGCTCGGCCTGATGTAAAAGGCTCTGACGGCGTCGGACGGCTTTTCTTGTGGGGACTTGCTGTTGGGGCCTCGCTACGGGTGCCCTGGTGTGCGTAAGACACACAAGGGCACATGAAGCTCCGCGTCGCTCAGACCGCCGTGAACGCCCACCTGCGGGTAGGGCTGCTCGAACGGTAGCCACTGCCGCACAACGCCCCGGCCCGTCGGCAACAGGCAATAGTCTCCGACCCGCTCCATAAAGCGCGGGTGCTGCCGGCCCAAACCGAAGAACCCCTCCTCGACCAGTTGCCGGCTCGGGACAAGGTCGACACGCTCGGCTAACCGATCATGGCAATAAGCGACAAACGCGTCACGCCGGTCGGCGCGCAGATAACAGAACGCGGCGCGCGGCTCCCCGCAGAGCGGCAGCAGCAGACACTCCTCCAGTCGCGGATGATCCGCCAGATCGATCGTATCGGACGGCACCGCGTCGAGCTGGCCATGATCGGCGCTCACCAGCAGCAGGGTCTCCGTGCCCGCGATCTCGTCGAGAAATTCCTCAAGTGCCTGCTCGATCTCCAGAAGATGCGCCACGGCCGCCTGGCTCTCCATTCCCTTATGGTGTCCGATGGCGTCCAGCCTTGGCCAGTAGAGATAGAGATATTTCGGTTCGCGCACGCGCCGACCCCAGCCGCGCAGGGCTCGGGCGGTCTGCCGGAACATATCGCGCAGCCCCTTGAAGGGTACCAACTCGCTGCGCCCGCGGTGGGCGAGATTGAAATCGGAAGGGGCGATATTGGCCGGCGAGACCAGCAGACTTCGGGTGGTGATCCGCTCGGAGATCGGAACGGCGGCGAACAGTCTGGTCGGATCGATACCGGCCTGCCGATAGGATACGCCGCCGAAACGCGGTGTTCCCGGCAGCACCGTCATCACCGCTCCGAGTTCGCCGAGGTAGGTGTGCCAGCCGGTCAGTCCGTGTTGCAGCGGCGCGTCGCCGGTTAGAAAGGTGGGTATTGCCGCCGCGGTGGTGGAGGGAAAGACCGAGGTCAGGGTCGCCCGCCGCGCGCGGCTCAGCAGCCCGTTCGGGGAGCGGGCCGCTAGCCAGTCCGCACCCAGTCCGTCGATGACCAGGAGGATAAGATTGGTCGCCTGCGCCAGCTCATCCGTGGCGAGCTCACGCAGGCCGGGGGTCTCCGATCGGCCGCCGCGTGCCTGGATGATGCTGCTCATCAGGTTCACGATGCTGCCGCCGAGATAGTCCGGTTTGCGCATCGACGCTGCGGCCTCCGGTCTCGGGCTCACTGCCGGATCCGTCTCACTGGCGGCCCGAATCGCGAATCGGGCGCCGACTGGTGATGAACAGCACCAGGCTCACGAACAGCAGCGTGGTCAGAGTCAAGGCATAGGGCCTGAGTGGCGCGAGTACGTCTGTGATCTGGTGGAAGTCGTGCTGCAGGGCATAGGCCCCGAAGCCGAAGGTGCCGACCCAGAGGCTGGTGCCGAGAATCGTGCCGGTCAGAAAGCGCCACCAGGGCATTGCGAGCGCGCCCGCAGCAATATTACTGGTCTGACGCAACCCGTCGAGAAAACGTGCCACCAGCAGCAGTCCGATACCCCATCGCGCAAAGGCCGCTTCGGCCTTCATCAGGCGTTCACGTTGCTTGGCAGCGCGTTTCAGCACGCCTTGCAAGCCGTAGCGACCGATCAGATAACCGATGATGTCGCCGAGCTGTGTGGCCGTCCAAGCCACGATAATGACTGCGGCCAGATCCAGCTTCCCGGACGCCGCGAGGAGCGCGCAGGCGATCAACAGGGTCTGTCCCGGCAACGGGATCCCGAAGCCTTCGACCAGGCAGGCGACAAACAGCGCCCAGAGGCCGTAACGGTCAAGGATCGGCTGCAGGCTGGCGATCCCGGAGGTGAGTGTGCTCGCAACCTCGGCTTCGATACTCATGGATGATCACCAGACCAACAGGAGGATGACGGCGCCCAATAGGATTCGGTAGATCACAAAGGGCAGCATGCTGATGCGTTCGATGAATTTCAAGAAATAGTGGATGGTCAGGTAGGCAAACCCGAAGGACAGCACGCCACCGAGCAGCAACGACAACCAGTCGACTGGCTCCGCCGACTGCACCAGGTCCAGGGTCTCCAACCCTCCCGCCAGAAGAATCGTCGGGATGGCCAGGAGAAAGGAAAAGCGCGACGCGGCCTGGCGTGTCAGACCCAGCATCAAGCCGGCGGTGATGGTGATGCCTGAGCGCGAGGTGCCGGGGATGATGGCAATCGCCTGCATCACACCGACGAACAAGGCGGCTTTCCAACCCAGGCTGTATTCGTCGCGAACACGTTTTCCTGAGTAGTCCGCCCACCAGAGGACCAATCCGAAGAGAATGCTGGTTGCCGCGACCACGAGTGCAACCTGGGTCGGGTCTTCGCGCAGCGCGTCCAGCACCGATTTCAGCGGCAGGCCCAGCACCACCACGGGCAGGGTGGCGAGGATAATCATCCAACCGAGACGGGCGTCGGGCTGGTCGAAGCGCCGGATCCTCAACGAGTCCAGGACCGCGAGGGTCATGGTGACGATCTCGCGGCGGAAGTACAGCATCACCGCCCCGAGCGTTCCGAGATGCAGTGCGACGTCGAAGGCGAGACTCTGCAGCTCGTAGCCAAAGAGCAGGGGCGTCAGAATCAGATGCCCTGAGCTTGAAATGGGCAAGAATTCAGTGATTCCCTGAACAAACGAGAGCAGGATGATCTGAATGGTATCCAACGAACGGCGCTCCTGGTCAATCGGACCCAAATGATGATGCGCGGCCGATTATACGCGGCGTGCGGCCGATGTCTGCGCCATTGAGTGGGGCGCCGCTTAGCCGCGATCCGTTGCCCGGCTGACCCTTAGCCGCACCGGTGCAGCCATTCTCAACTGGCCGTGCAACGCGGTTGCCAGCCTGTCGCCAGAGCGGTAAAGACGGCATCGATGTCGGCGTGCTCCAACGCACCGAAGCGTTGTCCCAGGCGATAGCCCAGGTTCTTCCAGGTCAGTCGTTGCATGGCTTCGGCCTCGTAGACCTGGTGGCGCTGCGTCGCATCGTCCCAGCCCACCAGGAACTTGCTCCGGCGGTGTTCATCCGGGGCAGTGCGCTCATCGCGGTCGTAGACACAGGCGGCAACGGCCGCCTCGAGCTCGTGGGTGGGAATGCGCATGATCCGGTCTCTCCGTCAAAGTTGACGCTTAGAATACCATTTCAGCGGTATGGAATCTTCGGCGTGCGATGCGCCCGACGTGAAGCCGTGATCCTTCGCCTGCGCGACACCGCTTGTCCGTCTCAGCCGCAGGACGACCGCGCGTTTGACGACGCGCAAGAAGCCCAACAGGGTTCGATAGCGTCAGCGCTGCGGCAGCAGTTCGAAGCTCGACCAGGCGGAGACGTCCGGCAGCTCTGCACGCGCGACGGCGGCAAGATAGCCG
>JBGSKP010000658.1:0-2401 GCA_041741175.1 Thiocapsa sp.
CGCAACCACCTCGGCCCCGACGCTTGCGAGCATCCGACTGAAACCGACCAACAGGTCTGCCTCCGCGGCGATCGCGAAGCGCGACATGCCCAACATGAAGTGGCAGTCGAGCAGGGCATCCTGGAGCTGCGCGCGCTGGCGCTCGATCTTGGCCGTGACCGGGCGATCGGCGATCTGCGAGAGCGTCATCACGAGCCCGTCGACGGCATCCATATCCATCAGATGTGCGAAGCGATGGTCCGGAACGCCGGTGCGCTCCGCCAGGGCATCGGCCGCCGCGTTCATCGAGGCACCGATCACCAGGGTCGCCGCGGCATCGCCGAGGGTCGCCAGATCGCTCACGCGGGTGCCGCCGATGGTCAAGGGGTTGTAGTCGGTCTCGGGCAGATGGCCGTCGAGCGAATCCGAGAGATCCGGCAGGACCATCGAGGATAGGCCGAACGACTCGATCAGATCCTTCAGGTACTCGATGTCGCCGGGCGTCAGGTGCGAGCCGGGCAGGACATTGACCTGACGCTCGCGACGTCCCGGCCGGGTGCCGGCCTCGGCGCGGGTCGGGACAAGCGTCTCGATGATGGCCTTGGTCGCCTGCGCGTAGCCGGATTCCATACAGCCGGTGAAGTCCGGCGTGGAGACCGGCACGACCGCTGTAGCCGCGAACTGCGGCCAGGTCTCGCGAAAGACGCGCACCGCCATCTCGATGTCCGCGCCCTGGGTCTCGACCAGACCTGTGGTCGG
Source organism: Thiocapsa sp. (assembly GCA_041741175.1). Taxonomy (GTDB): domain Bacteria; phylum Pseudomonadota; class Gammaproteobacteria; order Chromatiales; family Chromatiaceae; genus Thiocapsa. The sequence continues at coordinate 739 of JBGSKP010000658.1, forward strand.
CAGACCGATCAGGTCCGGCGCGCTCTTCTCGCAGAGGGTCTTCAGGCCCTCGACGACCTGCGCCTCGCTGCCCATGATGGCGCTGACCTGATCGATCGCCGTGGTCTGCAAGGGGATCGGCTCGCGGAAATGACGCACGAAGAAGATCTTGCCGAAGGCGGTGCAGCCTTGGGATCCGTGCATCATCGGAATCGCGCGGTTGAAACCGAGGAAGGCGAGTGCTGCGCCGACGGTCGAGCTGGCCTTGAGCGGGCTGACCGACAGGGCCTTGTTGCGTTTGATGATCTCAGGCATGGGACGGCACCTCGACAGGGGCACTCACGCTGGCGGCGAGCGATAGGGACTGCACGGGTACCGGATGGGTCTGCGCCTTGCTTGCTGACCAGGGCGCCGGACGCCGCACCGCCTCCCAGATCGGACTCTCGACCGTCAGACAGAGCTGACGCGCCAGCTCCACCATGCCGACATAGCCGGCATAGCCGAACTCGCGCTCCTGATTGATATCGAGGAAAGGGATACGCGCCTTGAGCGCCGTGTAGAGGTTGCGACCGCCCGCAATCAGGATGTCGACACCGTTCTCTCGGACCCGATCGATCAGGCCACGCGGATTGCCGTCCTCGATCATGACCGCGTCCTCGCCCATCAACTCGCGGATACGCGCCTTGTCCTCCTCCGTGGACTTGCGGGTGCCGGTTGCGACCACCGTCATGCCCAGATCCTGCAGGGCCGAGATGATCGACCAGGACTTGACCCCGCCGGTATAGAGCAGGACCTTGCGACCCTGCAGACGTGCCCGATAGGGTTCGAGTGCCGCGTGGATCTTCGCCTCCTCGCGGGCGATGAGGGCTTCGGTGCGGCGGGTCAGATCCGGGTCGTCGATGATCCGCGCGAAATCACGCAGCGCCTGCGAGACGTCCGCGACCCCGTAGAAGCTGCCCTCGAACCAGGGGATTCCGTAGGTCTCCTTGAGCTTGCGCGCGACGTTGATCATGGCCTTGGAGCAGACCATCATGTTGACCTCCGCGCGGTGCATGGTCTGCACCTCGTGGAAGCGCGCATCCCCGGAGAGGCTGCAGAGCACACGCAGACCCAGCTCGTCGAGCAGGGGCAGGACATTCCAAAACTCGCCAGCGATGTTGTACTCGGCGACCAGGTTGACATCGTGGACCTTGAAGCCCTCATGCTCGATTCCGGGCGGGACCGGGTCGGGCTCGCGGGTGCCGCAGACCTGGGTGACCATGGTCTCGCCGGCGATCCGGTTGCCGAGGTTCTTGGTGCCGTAGAACCCGGCGGCATCGACCGACACCACGGGCGTGCCCCACCGCGTCTGCGCCTCCAGACAGACCGCGCCGACATCGTCGCCGGTCAGGGCCGGCACGCAGGTGTTGTAGACGAAGACCGCCGCGGGCTTGTAGTTGTCGATCGCTTGCTTGATCCCGAGGAAGAGCCGCTTCTCGCTGCGACCCATGATGACGTCCTGCTCGGTCAGATCGGTCGTCATGCCGATCTTGTAGAGGCTCGGACCGCTCGAGCGCGCCCCGCGGTTGTCCCAGGAGTTTCCCGCGCAAGCGATGGAGCCATGCACGACGTGCGCGACGTCCGCAATCGGCAGGAGCGCGATCTGTGCCCCGTCGAAGGAGCAGCCGCCGGCCGTCGCGCCGGG
>JBGSKP010000659.1:0-2997 GCA_041741175.1 Thiocapsa sp.
GCACCAGATGGCGCCAGCCGAGCAGCGCCGCGAGGTCCCGGTGCAGATGCCGCGGCGAGAAACGCACGCTGTAGTAGGCCGAGGAGCCAGGTGGTGTGGCCGGATTGGGAAAGGACCAGGCCGTGTCGGCCGGGGATGCCGCCGGCATTAGTCCGGATCGCGCACGCAGGTTACGAAATAGTTCACGTCCAGGTCGTGCGGATCGAGCCGGTAGGTCTGCGTCAGCGGGTTGTAGGTCATGCCGGCCATGTCGGTGGCGCGCAGGTTGGTCGGGCGAATCCAGGCATGCAACTCCGAGGGACGGATGAAGCGAGCGTAGTCGTGGGTTCCTTTCGGCAGCATACCCATGATGTATTCCGCACCGAGGATGGCGAACAGGTAGGACTTGGGATTGCGATTGAGCGTCGAGAAGACCACGGTGCCGCCGGGTCGAACCAGACGTGCGCAGGCATCCACGATGGAGGCCGGGCTGGGAACATGCTCCAGCATTTCCATGCAGGTTACCAGATCGAAACTGTCCGGCTGCTCCGCGGCCAGAACCTCCACGGGCACGCGCCGGTAGGCGACCTCCACACCGCTCTCCAGCGTGTGCAGCTCCGCCACACGCAGCGGCATCTCGCCCATGTCGATGCCGGTGACATCGGCTCCGCTGAGCGCCATCGCTTCGGAGAGGATCCCGCCGCCGCAGCCCACGTCCAGCACGCGCTTGCCCGCCAGGCCGCCGACCGCCCGCTGGACATAGTCAAGGCGCAGCGGATTGATGTCGTGCAATGCCTTGAACTCGCTGTGCGGATCCCACCAGCGCGAGGCCAGCTCCTCGAACTTATTGATCTCGGCGTGATCGACGTTGTGGAGTGTTTCGCTCATCGTCTGTTGTCCCGGGGAGTTGGTGTCGGCATGCTGACTGCCCTCATGATGCCCATGTCGGTCTCTGAGGGGCGCAATTCTACATCGCATCCAGGCGGGTAGCGACGCGGGACCAAAAAATCGATAAACTGTGCGGCTTTGCGCCGCCGGGGGAATCTACGATGTTCGAGAAAAGCATGCAGATCAGCGACTATGATCCTGAGCTCTGGGGTGCAATCCAGAACGAGGAGCGTCGCCAAGAGGAGCACGTCGAGCTCATTGCCTCCGAGAACTACGCGAGCCCGCGTGTCTTGGCGGCTCAAGGCAGCGTCCTGACGAACAAATATGCCGAAGGGTATCCGGGCAAGCGCTACTACGGCGGCTGCGAGTACGCGGACGTGGCCGAGAGCCTCGCCATCGCGCGCGCCAAACAGTTGTTTGGTGCCGACTATGCCAACGTCCAGCCGCATTCCGGCTCCCAGGCCAACGCGGCGGTCTTCATGGCCCTGTGCGAGCCCGGCGACACCGTCCTCGGCATGAGCCTGGCGCACGGCGGTCATCTGACTCACGGCGCCAAGCCGAATTTCTCGGGCAAGATCTACAACGCGGTCCAGTACGGACTCGATCCAGAAACCGGCGAGATCGACTACGCCGAGGTCGAGCGTCTGGCCTTTGATCATCGCCCCAAGATGATCATCGCCGGCTTCTCGGCCTACTCGCGGATCGTCGACTGGGCGCGGTTCCGGATGATCGCCGATGCCGTTGGCGCTTACCTGATGGTCGACATGGCGCATGTCGCCGGCCTGATCGCCGCAGGCGTCTACCCGAACCCGGTGCAGATCGCCGACGTCACCACGACCACCACGCACAAGACACTGCGCGGTCCGCGCGGCGGCCTGATCCTGGCCAAAGCCAACCCCGAGCTTGAAAAGAAGTTCAATTCGCTGGTCTTCCCGGGCATCCAGGGCGGTCCGCTGATGCATGTGATCGCCGCCAAGGCGGTGGCCTTCAAGGAGGCGTTGGAGCCGAGCTTCAAGATCTACCAGCAGCAGGTCCTGTTTAACGCCCAGACGATGGCCGAGGTCTTTCTTTCGCGCGGCTACGACGTGGTCTCGGGCGGGACAAACGATCACCTCTTCCTGGTCAGCTTCATCGAGCAGGGTTTGACCGGCAAGGATGTCGACGCCTGGTTGGGCGCGGCCAACATCACGGTCAACAAGAACGCCGTGCCCAACGATCCACAATCGCCTTTCGTCACCAGCGGCATCCGTGTCGGCACCCCGGCCATCACCACGCGTGGTTTCGGGACCGACGAGGCGCGCGATCTCGCCGGCTGGATGTGCGATCTGATCGACGCGCGCGGCGATCAGGCGGCCATCGATGCAGTCAAGACCAAGGTGCTGGCGCTCTGCAAACGCTTCCCCGTCTACGAGCGTTGAATGCGCTGCCCCTTCTGCGGCGCCCAGGACACCAAGGTGGTGGACTCGCGTCTTTCCGGTGAGGGCGACCAGGTGCGCAGGCGGCGCAAGTGCGTGGTCTGCCAAGAGCGCTTCACGACCTTCGAGACGGCCGAGCTGACTCTGCCGCGGATTGTGAAGCGCGACGGCAGCCGCGCGCCCTTCGACGGGTGCAAGCTGCGCTCCGGAATGATGCGGGCGCTGGAGAAGCGGCCGGTGAGCACGGATCAGGTCGATAGCGCCATGTGGCGCATCCAGCGTAAGTTGATGTCCAGCGGTGAAAGCGAGGTGCCGGCCTTGAAGGTCGGCGAGTTGGTGATGGACGAACTGCGTCAGCTCGATCAGGTTGCCTATGTGCGCTTCGCCTCGGTCTATCGTAAGTTCGAGGATGTCGCCGCCTTCCGCGAGGAGATCGAGCGGCTTGAGCAGCAGCCCACGCCTGAGGTGAAGCGTCAGCAGTTGGACCTGCTTCAGGCGCTCGAGCTGGAGCCCAAGTCCTGATGGCTGGTTCGGATATTGGGTCGGATATCGAGCCGGGCGGCGGTGCGCCGCGAGCTGTGGCGGCGGGCGTCGACCGGGCCTTGATGGCGCGTGCCATTCAGCTCGCCGAACTCGGTCGCGTCACGACCGATCCCAACCCGCGTGTTGGCTGTTTAATCGTGCGCGACGGCGAAGTCGTCGGTGAAGGCTGGCA
>JBGSKP010000660.1:0-4615 GCA_041741175.1 Thiocapsa sp.
GGCAACCACCTCGCCGATGACCAGAGCGCGGTATTCGCGGTGGACCTGTCGGGACTGAAGCTGCGCGACGAGCGAGCAGTGCGCCTGCAAGGTCTTGGCGACGACCAGTAAACCGGAGGTGTCCTTGTCCAGGCGATGCACGATGCCGGCCCGCGGCACCGACGCCAGCGCCGGGGCATAATTGAGCAGTGCATTCTGCAGGGTGCCGTCGCGATGACCCGCGGCAGGATGCACCACAAGACCGGCCGGCTTATTGATGACAAGGATCTGCTCGTCCTCGAACACGCGCTCCAGCGCGATGGCCTCGGGCAAACAATCGCCGATCGGTTCGATCGGCGCATCGACCTCGATGATCTGGCCGGCCCAGACCTTATCGCGCGCTCGCTGCGGCATGCCATCGACACGGACCTGTCCGGCCGCGATCCAGAGCTGGAGTCGACTGCGCGAGAACTCGGGAATCGCAGCGGCCAGGACCTGATCGAGTCGCCGCGCCGCAAACGGCGGGTCGACGCGGATTTTGCGACGGATCCGGAGCGTGCGCGGCTCGATCAAGGTCGGGCACATCAGGGTGTTGTCCATCATGACCGCCTCACCGGGTCCAGGCAGGCATTTCCCCGCGCGCCAGCACGGCGCCCTTCAGGTATACTGCGCGCGGAATTCAACAGGTATCTCAGGTTCATGCGAAGAACGTTAACACGACTGCCCGCGCTCGTGCTCGCTGTCGCGCTCGCCGGATGTGGGATCTTCGGCAAAGAGATCGATGTCACCGAGGGCTGGAGCGCCGCGAAACTCTACGACGAGGCATCCTCGGAGCTGGACTCGGGCAACTATGGCAAGGCCGTCGAGTATTACGAAAAGCTCGAGGCACGCTACCCGTTCGGGCGTTACGCGATGCAATCGCAGCTCGACGTCGCCTACGCACACTATCGCGCCGACGAGCCGGAGGCCGCGATCGCCGCGGCGGATCGCTTCATCAAGCTTTACCCTCAAAACCCCTATGTCGACTACGCCTACTATCTGAAGGGCCTCGTTAACTACAACCGGAGCGTCGGCTTCATCGACCGCTACGTCCCCACCGACGCCTCGCAGCGCGATCCCGGCTCGGCCCTGGACGCCTTCGCGGACTTCTCGGTGTTGGTTGAACGCTTTCCGGACAGCCGCTACGCCGAAGATGCACGCCAGCGCATGCTCTACCTGCGCAACAATCTCGCCAAGCACGAGGTCAATGTCGCGCGCTACTACATGCGCCGCGGCGCTTATGTGGCCGCGGCCAATCGCGCGAATTATGTGATCGAGCGCTTCCAGCGTACCAGCGCCGTGGAAGGGGCGCTGGAAGTGCTGGTCGACGCCTATACAGCGCTCGGCAAGCGCGAATTGGCGGCCGATGCGAAACGTGTCCTGGACGTGAACAAGCAGGCCGGTCGCTTCATTCCGGATCAGCCGGAGCCGGGCGACGTCAGCCTTGCACGGAAGGTTTGGGACTACCTCAGCCTCGACGAAAACTGATCGGAGTCGCCCTGCGATCAGGTTCGACGCTGTTTCGACGCTATATTCACGCTGATTTCACACGGGTGCCGAGGTGTCCGCGAGACCTAGATCGCGGCTTCGTTCTCTTCCCCGGTGCGAATGCGTACCACGTGCGTGACGTCGGAGACGAAGATCTTACCGTCGCCGATCTTTCCCGTCCGCGCCGCGGTCGTAATGGCACTGATGCAGGCATCCACCTGCTCATCACCGAGCACCAGCTCGATCTTGACCTTGGGCAAAAAGTCGACAACGTACTCGGCGCCACGATACAGCTCGGTATGGCCCTTTTGACGCCCGAACCCCTTGACCTCGATCGCCGTCATGCCGGTGATTCCCGCAGCGGATAGCGCCTCGCGGACATCGTCCAGCTTAAAGGGCTTAATAATGGCTTCGACCTTCTTCATGACGCTCTCCATTGTGCGATCCGGCTACTAAAGCCGGTAAGTATAAGTTCGGTACCTGCCGATTAACAGCGACGTCGGCGGAACGGGCCTGAACGCGATCCGAAAACAGCCCATCGGAGCGCCGACGATACCTAAAATCCACTGGTAATCGGGTAGCGGCGATCGCGGCCGAACGCGCGGGTCGAAATCCGCACACCTGGCGGGGCCTGCCGACGTTTGTACTCATTGCGATCCACCAGCCGCGTCACCCGGCGCACGATATCCGCCGGATAACCACGCGCGACGATGGCATCCACGCCTTCGTCCTCTTCGATATAGAGCCGCAGAATCGGATCCAAAACCTTGTAGGCAGGCAGGCTATCCTGATCGGTCTGATCCGCCCGCAGCTCGGCGGATGGCGCGCGCCTGAGCACGCGCTCCGGAATCACCGGCGAACGCAGGTTGCGATAGCGCGCCAGCCGGTATACCAGCAGTTTGGGCACATCTTTGATCGGCGCAAAGCCGCCTGCCATGTCGCCGTAGAGGGTCGCATAACCGACCGCCATCTCGCTCTTGTTGCCCGTTGTCAAGAGCATGCGGCCGGTCTTGTTGCTGATCGCCATCAGGATGATGCCGCGGCAGCGTGCCTGGATATTCTCCTCGGTCACATCCACGGCCCGTCCGGCGAAGGCCGGCTCCAGCATCGCCAGGAAGGACTCGAAGGCCGGCTCGATCGACACCAGCTGCGTCTGCACGCCAAGACAGGCGGCCTCTTCAAGCGCGTCGGCGTTGCTCATCGGCGCGGTATAACGCGACGGCATCAACACACCCTCGACCGCATCGGCGCCCAAGGCATCCACTGCGATCGCCAGCGTCAGTGCCGAATCGACCCCACCCGAGAGCCCCAGAACGGCGCCGCTGAATCCGTTCTTGCGAACATAATCACGCACACCCAGGACCAGTGCGCCGTAGACGCTCGCCTCCAGCTCCATCGCGTCGTCGCCCGGCGAGAGCACGGGCGCGATCCTAACGACATCTGGCGTCGGGTCGATCAGCCGACCCGCATCGTCGACATCCAGCGTGAGCAGAGCTTCCTCGAACGCCGCAGCACGATGCAGGATCCGACCCGCACTGTCCACCACGAACGAGGCACCGTCGAAGACGAGCTCGTCCTGCCCGCCGACCAGGTTGGCATAGAGGATAGGGAGGCCCTGCTCGCGCGCGCGCCGCGCGACCAGGGCCTCGCGCTCCGCCCGCTTACCGGCATGAAAGGGCGAAGCATTGATGTTGATGAGGATCCGCGCGCCTGCCTCGACCGCCTGACGGGTAGGTTCTTCCTGCCAGATGTCCTCGCAGACACTCAGACCGATCTTCAAACCGAGATGATCGAGAACCAGCGGCGTCGCGCCGGCCTGGAAATAACGCTTCTCGTCGAACACGCTATAGTTCGGCAGATGCTGCTTGGCATACTCGCCGAGAATCGACCCGTCACGTAGAAGGCCGGCAACATTGAACAGACCACCTACGGTCTTCAATGGATAGCCCAACACCAGGGTCACCCCATGGCATTCGGCCCGGATCCGCGCCAGGGCGTGCTCGACCCGCTGCATGAACTCGGGGCGCAGCAGAAGATCTTCCGGCGGGTAACCGGTCAGGGCGAGCTCCGGGAAGATCAGCAGATCGACACCGTCCGCACGGGCCTGCATGGCCGAGGCGATCACCCGCCCGGCATTCCCGGCGACATCGCCGACCAGGAGGTTCAACTGCGCTATCCGGATACGACATCCCACGGCGGGGTCCTCTGGTGTGAAAAACCTGCCGACAGCCGGCGCGCGACAGGCGGTCAGCCCGCGAGCAGCTCGGCCAATCGGGCGCCCATTTCCGCTGGAGACCGGACCGTTACGGCACCGGCCTGATCGAGTGCCGCGTACTTGCTCTCGGCCGTGCCGCGACCACCGGTCACGATGGCGCCCGCATGGCCCATGCGTTTGCCTGCCGGTGCGGTGACCCCGGCAGTATAGGCCACCAGTGGCTTGGAGATCCGCGTGCGGATGACCTCGGCCGCTTCCTCCTCTGCGCTGCCGCCGATCTCGCCGACCAGGATGATCCCCTCGGTCTGGGGATCCTGCTCGAACAGGTCGAGACAGGCAATGAAATCCAGGCCCTGAATTGGATCTCCGCCGATGCCGATACAGGTACTCTGGCCCAGCCCAGCCTGGGTCGTCTGCCATACCGCTTCGTAGGTCAGGGTACCGGAGCGCGAGACGATGCCGACGCGCCCAGGCGCGTGGATGCTGCCGGGCATGATACCGATTTTGCACGCACCCGGCGTGATGATCCCGGGACAGTTGGGGCCGATCAACACGGCCGCACTGCCCGCCAGCGCGGCCTTCACCCGAATCATGTCCAGGACCGGGATCCCCTCGGTAATGCAGGCGATGACGCGAATCCCGGCGTCCGCCGCCTCGAGGATCGCATCCGCGGCGTGCGGCGCCGGGACATAGATCATGGTCGCATCGGCGCCGGTCTCCCGCACGGCCTGATACGCCGTGTCGAAAACCGGCCGGTCCAGATGACGCTGCCCGCCTTTGCCGGGGGTCACCCCGCCGACCAGATTGGTGCCGTAGGCGATCGCCTGCTCGCTGTGGAAGGTGCCCTGCTTGCCGGTGAAGCCCTGACAGATGACCCGCGTCGTCTTGTCGACC
>JBGSKP010000661.1:0-5479 GCA_041741175.1 Thiocapsa sp.
CCGACCGTGCTCGGATTGGTCAGCATGATGCCGGCGGTTTGCGGTCCGACGGCCTCGTCCAGCGCCGCAATGTCCACATCGCCGTCGGGTCCCGTGGGGATCTCACGGACCTTGAAACCGCACATCACGGCAGAGGCGGGGTTGGTGCCGTGCGCCGCATCCGGAACCAGTATCTCGGTGCGGGCGACATCCCCGCGGGCCTGGTGGTAGGCGCGAATCATCGCCACCCCGGCAAGCTCGCCCTGCGCGCCGGCTGCGGGTGCGAGCGAGACCGCATGCATCCCGGTCACCTCTTTGAGCATCGCCTGCAGATCGAACAGACAGGCCATGAAGCCCTGGCTGTGCGACTCGGGCGCAAGCGGGTGACGCGCGAGAAAGCCCGGCAGCATCGCCAGGCTGTTACAGGCCCTTGGGTTGTACTTCATCGTACAGGAGCCGAGCGGGTAGAAATGGGTGTCGATCGAGAAGTTCTTCTGCGACAACCGCGTGTAGTGCCTGACCGCCTGCAGCTCGGAGACCTCCGGCAGAACCGGACGGATGCGTCGACGCAGTGACGCGGGGATGTCCGTCACCTCGGGCTTGCAAAGCGGCGCCTGCGCGGTCGCGCGGCGTCCCGGTCTGGAGCGGTCATGGATCAGCATGGCAGTGAGGGATCAGCAACAGGTGAGGAGGAATGCGCACCGCCCGCGAGACACCGCTGCGACGGTATCTCGCGAGAGCCTGGCGCTCGGGGCAGAGAGAACCACTGGCCCGCAGGATGCCGAAGGCCAGGCGCGGCTTACAGCGCGGCGAGGGCCGCGTCGTAATCGGGCTCTTCGGTGATGTCGGGCACGAGCTGGGTGTAGACGACCTTGTCGTCCGCATCGATGACGACAACGGCGCGTGCCGTGATGCCGGCCAGCGGGCCGTCTTCGATGAGGACGCCATAGTCCTTGGCGAAGTTACGCGAGCGCATCATGGATAGCGCGATCACGTTCTCGATGCCCTCGGCCCCGCAAAAGCGGCCCATCGCAAAGGGCAGATCGGCCGAGATCACCAGGGCCACGGCATCCGACTTGCCCGCCATCGCTGCGTTGAAGCGCTTGGTCGAGGTGGCGCAGACGGGCGTATCCAGGCTGGGAACGATATTGAGCAGCTTCTTCTTGCCTGCGAAGTCAGCGAGCGACTTATCGGCGAGGTCTTTGTCGACCAGCTTGAAATCCGGCGCGGCGGCGCCGACCGCGGGTAGATCGCCGGCAAGCTGAACGGGGTTGCCTTGCAGTGCTGTGTGAGCCATGAGTTCAATCCCAATCGTTGGTGGTGTGGTTGGCATCCATTGTCCGCACGGCGGACCTTATGGATCTATCGGGCAGACCTGCCTAGAGCTTCGGCGCCACCGGACATGGCGCCTGCGACCGCGTGGCGATAATACGCGCCAGCTTGGTCGAATATGCCTGCATCTCCTCCTGCGTCCGCAACTCGGTCGCGCAGACCAGAATAGCGGGGGCGATCTCCGGAAAGTCCAGTCCTAGATCGAATCCGCCGAGGATATTGTGCGCGGCCAGGGAGCGCAGCACATCGGCCGCCGGTGCGGGCAGACGCAACGCGTGCTCGTGGAAGACCGGATGGTCGAAGAGCGGTTCCACGCCCGGAATCTCGCACAACAGATCGGTGAGCCGTCGGGTGTTCGCATGGCAGGTCGCAGCCACCCGCTCCAGCCCCTCGGGGCCCAGGAGGGTCATGTGAATGGTCGCTGCGGTGACCAGCAGGCCCTGATTGGTGCAGATGTTCGAGGTCGCTTTGTTACGTCGAATATGCTGCTCGCGCGCCTGCAGCGTCAGGGTGAACCCGGTCTTGCCGTCCAGGTCCAGGGTCCTGCCGACGATACGTCCGGGCAGCTGGCGCACGAGCTCCTGACGACAGCATAGAAATCCAGCATAAGGCCCACCGGAAGCGAGCGGCATGCCGAGCGGCTGGGCCTCGCCGCAGGCGATGTCCGCCCCGGTCGCACCCCAGTCGCCGGGCGGGGAAAGCAAGGCGAGTGCAACGGGATTGACCACGCCGATCACCAGAGCGTTTTGGGCATGGGCCCAGTCGGTTAAGGCGTCGACATCTTCGAGCACGCCGAAGAAATTCGGCTGGCTGATCACCAGAGCGGCATAAGGCCCTCGAGCGACCAGGGCATCCAGGGCCTCGATCCGGGTGTGTCCGCCGTGCGGATCAAAGGGAACCTCCACCAGCTCGATCCCCTGAGGAGAGACGATGCTGTGCAGGGTGCGCCGGTAGGCCGGATGCAGGTTGCGCGGAACCAGCACCTTCTCGGACTTGGTCTTCCGATTCGCGCGAACCGCCATCAGCACCGCTTCGGCGAGTCCGGAGGCGCCGTCGTAGAGCGAGGCGTTGGACACATCCAGCCCAGTCAAGGACACCATCATGGACTGGAACTCGTAGAGCAACTGCAGGGTGCCCTGACTCGCCTCGGCCTGATAGGGCGTGTAGGCGCTGTAGAACTCGCCCCGCGTGGCGATCTGCCAGACCGCCGCAGGGATGTGATGATCGTAGGCGCCGGCACCAATGAAACAGAGCGGCTGCCCATCGGCGCGCGCGCGCGACTGCATCAGCCGACTGATCTCCATCTCCGCCATTCCGATCGGAATGGCGGAGAGCTCGCCGATCTGCAGCTCGGTCGGGATCTCATCGAAGAGGTCATCGATCGTCGCGACGCCGATCTTCTGCAGCATCGCGGCGATATCGTCTTGCGTGTGGGGTACAAATGGCATGATCGGATCCCGGCTCAACCGCGTCTCTGTCAGGGAATGTGATGTCTCAGCTGTGTCGCGGCAGTCTGCCGGTCAGCACGCGTCGGCGCCGACGCGGTTGAGAACCATCAAACACGAAGACCTTAAACCTCATCCTCGACAACCTGCTGATAGGCCGCTGCATCCAGCAGTCCATCGAGCGCAGTCATATCGTTCGGTGCCAGACGGAAGATCCAGCCTTCGTCATACGGGCTGTTGTTGATGGCCTCCGGGGTGCCGCTCAGCAGCTCGTTTGACTCGATCACCTCGCCGGCGATCGGCGAATAGATGTCGGAGGCGGCCTTGACCGATTCGACCACTGCACAGGCCTCTTCGGCGTCGACCTCGCGGCCGTTGTCCGGTGTTTCGACAAAGACGATATCGCCGAGCGCCTCCTGGGCGTGATCGGTGATGCCGACGGTGACGGTGCCGTCACCATTGTCCTTCACCCATTCATGGCTCTTGGTGTAGCGCAACTCAGCAGGGAATTCGCTCATGGTTCTCTCCGATGGACTGTCGTTCGACCCCGAAAAGGGAGTTCGTTTCAATACAATCGCGACGCTGTCACAGGGTCACGCAGATCTGGCCATTGCGCACAAATGGCGGTTTGACGATTCGTGCTTCAACCGCCTTGCCGCGGATCTCGACGGCGCAATCGGCGGCTGTGCCGGGCACGACACGGGCAAATCCGATCGAGCGCTCCAGCGTCGGCGAGAATCCGCCCGAGGTGACCTCGCCGACCACCTGACCATCCAGGAGGACCCCCTGGTGTGCGCGCAGAACCCCGCGGCCGGTCAGGAGCAGGCCAACGAAATCGCGCCGATCGGGATGATCGCGACGTGCGTCGAGCACATCGCGACCGATGAAGTCACGCTCCGCGGGCTCCCAGGCCACCGTCCAGCCCAAGCCCGCATCGAGCGGTCCGGTCGCCTCGTCCATGTCCTGCCCATAGAGGTTCATGCCGGCCTCCAGGCGCAGCGTATCGCGGGCGCCCAGCCCGCAGGGGCGCACATCCGCGGCGATCAAACCTTGCCAGAGCCCGGGCGCGACGGCGCTCGGCAGCATGATCTCGAAACCGTCCTCTCCGGTATAGCCGGTCCGTCCGACGAACCAGTGTTCGGCATCGAACGCCGTCTCGGCGGCGAAGAAAGGTTTGATCTGCATCGCCGGCCCACGCAGCGCGGGGGGCAGCAGCGGCTCGACGCGGCTGCGCACATCCGGACCCTGAACCGCGATCATCGCCAGATCCAAGCGCGGCTGAATGCGGACGTCCCGGCCCTTGGCCTGTGCCAGCATCCAGGCGACATCTTTGTCGGCGGTTCCGGCGTTGACCACGGCGCGATAACGCCCGTCGCCACGCCAATAGAGGATGAGGTCATCCACCACGCCGCCAGCCGGGTTGAGCATGCAACTGTAGAGGGCTTTGCCCGGCGCGGTCAGCTTGGCCGCATCGTTGGCGAGCAGGTGGCGGAGGAAAGCCAGGGCGTCCGGACCTTCGATGTCGACCGGCCGCATGTGCGAGACATCGAACATCCCGGCGGCGCGGCGCACGGCGTGATGCTCTTCGATCTGCGAGCCATAGTGCAGCGGCATGTCCCAGCCGCCGAACGGGACGATGCGGGCGCCGAGACGCTCGTGCTCCGCAAACAGTGGGGTACGCAATCCCATTCGACTCTCCGCTTGCCACCTGGGCTGGTCAGTTGGGCCGGCGCCGCTCAAGCGGCATCGGCATGGATCAACGGGGGCGAAGAATGCGGATGAAGGGCGAAGGGGAAATGCCGCATGACTGACCAAGGGTGGACAGTGGCCGGGGTGCTGCACGGACCTGAGGGTTCGCCCGTCCGCAAGCCTGCGGACAGCAATTTCAGACTCGCGTCGAAACACCCGGACCCGTGCAGGCACGTCCCTTCGGGATCCATCGACATTCTCGACACCGCCCCTCTGTCCCAGACCTGAGAGTTTGCAGTCGGCCGAGCGGATCGGCCCCTGCTGCCCCTTCGGTGGGTCGCGACTGTCGCAACAGCCGGACCGCTCTCCAGAGTCGGTCGTAATTCCCGCGGTCCATTTGCCTGAGCGATTCCGGGCAGTGTTGCGCCTTCGGCGCCGGCCGAAGCCGGACTCTCCCGCGGGACTTGACGCGAAATCGGACTATAAGCGCGGGATGGCTGGATTTCCAGCCGTCGGCTTCAGTCGAGGGGGAAATCGGAAATCCATCTGTTGTCGCTGTTGCTGATCCGTCGGCAGCGCGGACATGCCGGTTGCTTCAGATCATTCAAGATACCCCGACTCGTCCGACGTGCACTGGGCGATGGGCCGAATGAGCCTCGCGACCGATTAGACGATCCGGATGAGGGCCACAGATCTAAGGCGTCCCGTCCGCACTGCGTGAACTGACGGTCTTGACTTAAAGTATCTTTCGGCTATCGTTTGACGGGACTGCACGGCGTCCAGTGTACAAAACGACGCCCGGGATCTAGAACGCGAAGCCAACACCACGCCAGAAAATCCGGGGCTTGATTTAACTTCCCAGACGCCGATTCAACAGCCAAGGCGCCCAAAACCAGGGCAATCGCATCAGAGAATTAAGATATACTTTTAGACACGGCATCATGTTACAGCCACAATGCGCAGATTTTTCTGCCATATGGAGTTGCGACGATGGTGACGCCGGAAACCGATTCCTCTCTTGTGGGCCACTTCAG
>JBGSKP010000662.1:0-4770 GCA_041741175.1 Thiocapsa sp.
CCAAGCTGTGGCCGGCCATCAAATCCGCCTGCGGTCCGCCGGCTTGGCGCCAGACGCGCCAGACGGCGATACCGGCAGCCAACATGGCCGGCTGGGTGTTCAGAGTCGCATCGAGATCAGCCTTCGGCCCTTCGCTCACCAGACGCCACAGATCAAACCCCAAGGCGTCGGATGCCTCCTCGAAGGTCGTCAGGACATCCGGATAGGCGGCGGCGAGAGCATCGAGCATCCCGACCGATTGAGAGCCCTGTCCCGGAAAAAAAACGGCAAACACTGTTGAGATCGACATCTGCAGATACTCAATAACGAACCAGAACGGAGCCCCAGGTAAAACCACCCCCGAAGGCTTCCATCAGCAACAGCTCGCCGCGGCGAATGCGCCCGTCCCGAACGGCCTGATCAAGCGCCAGCGGGATGGATGCGGCGGAGGTATTGCCGTGCTCCGCCACGGTGACGACCACCCGCTCCATCGGCAGATCCAGCTTTCGCGCGGTGGCCTGGATAATCCGGATGTTGGCCTGATGCGGAATCAACCAGTCGACATCCGACTTTTCCAGACCGGCAGCTTCCAGCGTCTCGTCGACAATCCGACCGAGCGTGGTGACGGCGACCCGAAAGACCTCGTTCCCCTTCATCTCAATGAACTGGGACTCGGGATGTCCATTTCCGATCCCGCCGGGAACCTGCAAAAGGTCTTTGAAGGCGCCGTCGGCGTGCAGATGGGTCGAGATAATGCCCGGCGCCTCCGAGGCTTCCAACACGACTGCACCCGCACCGTCGCCGAACAGCACGCAGGTGCCGCGATCGGCCCAGTTGAGGATGCGCGAGAGTGATTCGGCACCGACCACGAGCACCCGTTTTGCCGAGCCGGTGCGAATGAACTGATCGGCAACGCTCACGGCATAGACAAAGCCGGTGCAGACCGCCTGCAGATCAAAAGCGGCACAGCCGCGCACGCCCAGGCGGTGCTGCAAAAGACAGGCCGTGCTTGGAAAAAACTGATCCGGCGTGGTCGTCGCGACGACGATCAGATCGAGATCGGACGCCGAGATACCGGCCGCCTCGATCGCCTGGCGCGCGGCGGCCTCGGCCAGATCGCAGGTGGTTTCGCCTTCGGAGACGAGGTGACGCTTCTCGATTCCGGTACGCTCCAGAATCCAGGCCGCCGTGGTATCGACGATTGCCTCCAGATCGGCATTCGTCACCGTCCGGGCAGGCAGGAAACTGCCCGTCCCCAGGATGCGCGAGTACGTCATCACGCCGTCGCCTTGTAGTGTCCGCTGTCCAGATGACGACCGACCTGCTCGCCGATCCGCTTGGAGATATCCGCGTGAATTTCTTTTTGAGCGATGTGAATCGCATTCTCGAAGGCGATCTCGTCGGCCCCGCCGTGACTCTTGACGACGATGCCGCGCAGTCCCAACAAGCTGGCTCCGTTGTAACGGCGCGGATCCATCGTGCGACGGAACTGATTGAGGATCGGCATGGCCGCCAGGCCGGCCAGGCGAGTGAACCAGGTGCGTTTGAACTGGCTGCCGAGCGAATGGCGAACGAACTTCGCCACACCTTCGCTGCACTTCAGCGCTACGTTGCCGACGAACCCGTCGGCCACGACCACGTCGATATCGTCGAGGAAGATCCCGTCGCCCTCGATATAGCCGACATAATTCAAACCGCTCTGCACGAGCAGCTCATGGGCCTGTTTGACCTGCTCGTTGCCCTTGATCTCTTCCTGGCCGATGTTCAGCAGCGCCACGCGCGGTGCTGGAATCCCTTCGACCGCGGTGACCAGCTCACTGCCCATCACCGCGAACTGGAACAGGTGCTCGGCCGTACAATCGACGTTCGCGCCTAGATCCAGCATGTGCGTGTGCCCGTGCAGGGAGGGCACGGCCGTGATGATCGCCGGGCGATCGACATTGGGCAGGGTTTTCAGAACGAATCGCGCCGTCGCCATCAAGGCACCGGTGTTCCCGGCACTGACGCAGGCATCGGCCTCGCCCGATTTGACCAGATCGATGGCCACGCGCATGGACGAGTCCTTCTTACCGCGCAGCGCCCTGGACGGCGCCTCGTCCATCGCCACCTCCTGGGTCGTCGGATGAACCCGCAGGCGTTGCCGATCGGCGTTGCCCAGGCACGCACCGATGCGTGCCTCGTCCCCGACCAGGATCAGGTTCACCCGCTCCGAGTCGGCCAGAAAACGCAGTGCCGCAGCAACCACGACACTTGGTCCGTGGTCGCCGCCCATCGCGTCGAGCGCAATGGTCGAAACGGTATCGGCTGCGGTTCCCAAGCGACTGCCTTTGGAGCGGCGAAGGAGTGTCGGTCTGTTAATTCCGAAGCGACCGCGTGCGGTCACTCAGAGCGATCCAGAACCTTACGGCCTCGGTAAAACCCGTCAGGCGTGATGTGGTGGCGCAGGTGCGTCTCGCCGCTGGTCGGATCGACCGAGAGTGCAGGCTTGCTCAGCGCATCATGCGAGCGGCGCATGCCGCGCTTGGAAGGGGTTTTGCGATTCTGTTGGACGGCCATCTTTCATCTCCGGGTCATGCGCGGCCGTCGAGTGAACGGGGACGCGATCAAGTAAAAACTGTCAAAACGAGCAGACCGGTACGATCGGCCTGGATCCTTCAAGCCGGTCCGTTTCCCGGACGGCAGACACATCCACGGGACATTGATCAGTGCCCGTCTCGCGGCTTCAGCGCCGCCAGCACGGCGAATGGCCGGCGCGTGGCGTCCGGCGCCTCATCCACGACGTCGCTCGCCGCTTCGGTCCGCAGGCCAGGCTCTGACCAGCCGAATTCTCCACACGCCCAGGCGTGAGTCGGAAACGCCGGGATGGCGAGCAGCAGCTCGTCTTCGACGATGTCCAGGGGTCTGATCCCGTCGTCCGTCACGAGCAATGGATCCAAGTCGTCCGGCAGCTCCAACGCATCCTCATCCTTGCGAATCAACGCCAGAGCGATCCGCAGATCCACCGGGATCTCGACTTCATCGAGGCAGCGTTGACACTGCAATCGAAGCTGCGCACGCACGGTGCCGGTCACGGTCGAGCGATTTTGGAGATCGCGCTCGAACCGCAGGCTGTAGCGGGCGGTGCCTTCGGATGCCGATTCCTCAAGCCCCGTAGGGAGCGCAACCGCTTGCGGATCGCCCTGCCGAGCGGCCGGTTGGTCGCTTTGGACCGCGACTTCCGGGCCGCACCCCAAGCCCCACAACGCCTCGGCCAGTCGCGGCATCTCGCTCAGCCCAGCCTCGCCCGCATAGTCCATAGTGCGACGACAGGCTCGCCAAGGGTTGATCGGATCTAGGGGTGTGCCCGACATAAGCGCGCCAAAATAGCGCAAAGTTGCGCACGGCGTCAACCCGAACGCTGACTGCGACCGCTTAGGGCCCAACCAGTGCGAGCAGGACGCCCGCTGCAACGGCCGATCCGATGACCCCGGCGACATTGGGCCCCATCGCATGCATCAAGAGGAAATTGTGGGGATTATTGTCCAACCCGACCTTATTCACGACACGCGCCGCCATCGGCACCGCGGAGACGCCCGCCGCGCCGATCAAGGGATTGACCTTCCCGCCGGTCAGTCGGCACATCAGCTTGCCCATCAGCACGCCGCCGGCCGTCCCGATGCTGAAGGCAATAGCGCCGAGCACGAGGATCCCGAGCGTCTGTGCGGTGAGAAAAAGCTCGCCCGAGAGCTTCGAGCCAATCGCCAGACCCAGCAGGATGGTGACGACATTGATGATCTCGTTCTGCGCCGCGCGGCTGAGCCGATCCACCACGCCGCTCTCGCGCAGTAGGTTACCCAGGGTGAGCATCCCGATCAGCGGCGCCGCCGAGGGCAGCAAAAGCGCACAGAGCAGAAGGACCGCGAAAGGGAAGAGAATCCGCTCAAGACGCGACACCGGGCGCAGCTGCTCCATCACGATCAGCCGCTCGGCCTTGGTCGTCAGGGCGCGCATGATCGGCGGCTGAATGATTGGCACAAGCGCCATGTAGGAGTAAGCGGCCACGGCGATCGCGCCGAGCAGATCCGGCGCCAGACGCGAGGCCAGAAAGATGGCTGTCGGTCCGTCGGCCCCACCAATGATGCCGATGGCCGCGGCATCCGCGAGACTGAAGTGGAATCCCGGCAGGAGGTTCAGGGCCAGCGCACCAATCAGCGTTGCGAAGATCCCAAGCTGTGCCGCCGCGCCGAGAAGCAGCGTCGAGGGTCTGGCGATGAGCGCGCTGAAATCGGTGAGTGCACCCACGCCGAGAAAGATCAGAAGCGGAAAGACGCCGGTCTCGACACCGACGTGGTAGATCATCCCGATCATCCCGTCCGGTCCGGCCATCCCCGCAGTGGGGATGTTTGACAGGATCGCCCCGAACCCGATGGGGAGCAGCAGGAGCGGCTCGAAGCGTTTGGCGATGGCCAGGTAGATCAGCAACCCCCCAATCAGAAGCATCAGCAGCTCGCGCCAGGTGACATTGGCGATGCCGGTGGACTGCCAGAGGGTGAGGAGCGCGTCCATCGCGCTTAGCCCAGCGTCAGCATGGTCTGACCGACCTGCAGGCTATCGCCTGACTTAACCGGGACCGTGAGCACCGTGCCGGCTTCAGGCGAGCGCACCTCGGTCTCCATCTTCATGGCCTCAAGCAGCAGGATCAGCTCACCCGAGGAGATCGCCTGTCCCGGTACAACCTTGACGTTCACGACGGTGCCGGCGAGCGGCGCCGGAATCGGGCGTGCGGAAGACGTGGGCGCCGGCCCGGCGAGC
>JBGSKP010000663.1:0-8008 GCA_041741175.1 Thiocapsa sp.
CCTTAGCCCCGAGATCGGTGCGCTCCACGGCGCGGCGGATGGCGCCGGCCCGGCGGTTGGCCGGCATCCCGTGCAGTGCCGCCTGGTAGTCCAGATAATCCAGCACCCGCATCTCGGGGTAGAGCGGACAGTTTTCGGGGAGGTAGCCGATGCGGCGCTGCACCTCGCGGCGCTGCTCGGCGATGTCCAGTCCGTCGATGCGGATCCGGCCGCTGCTGGGCTCAAGATAGCCCGTCAGCATTTTCATGATGGTGGTCTTGCCGGCGCCATTGTGGCCGAGCAGACCGACGATCTCACCGCGGCCGATGTCGAACGACACCTCTTGAACCGCTTTGAGCTCACCGTAGCTGCGACTCAGCTCGCGAACCTCGATCATGATGACTCCCTTAGCTAAACCGCGTCCCGTGCAATCGTCGCCCGCTGTCGTCAATTGGGGCGTTAGCCAAGACCTGATGCGTTGCAGTGGACGCAGTTTAGATGTGAAAAGTGAAATTAAGGCTAAGACCGACCCTGCGACCCGTCCACTCGGCGTCTCCTTCGGATGACCTTGTTAAGTTGGCGCGTTGAGGCTGTGACTCTTGCTCTTGCCTCTGGCCCTGGGTGGCTCGTGTCTCTCGGTGGCGGTCTTCGGCTTGCCCGGTCGCGAATTTCACCCGACTGGCGCGCAAGATGCAACCTCCGTGTTTCCCGCGCAGTCTTAATCGCCTTCGCGTTGGAGGGTGAGGATCAGGCCGTCATCAAGCTCATCGTCGATCTCGACCTGCACGACGATTGGGGCACAGCAAACCTGGCAGTCTTCGATGTAGGTCTGGGGACCGGCGCTGACGTCGATCCGTAACTCAATCGGGGCGTCACACCAGGGGCAGTGCGCGTTGCGGTCTTCCAGTGGGGTCATGGGTTCGGGGTTCGGGGTTCGGGGTTCGGGGTTCAGGGTTCAGGGTTCGGGGTTCAGGGTTCAGGGTTCAGGGTTCAGGGTTCAGGGTTCAGGGTTCGGGGTTCAGGGTTCAGGGTTCAGGGTTCAGGGTTCGGGGTTCAGGGTTCAGGGTTCAGGGTTCGGGGTTCGGGGTTCAGGGTTCAGGGTTCGGGGTTCGGGGTTCAGGGTTCAGGGTTCAGGGTTCAGGGTTCAGGGTTCAGGGTTCAGGGGGTCGGAACTCAGTGGCTGCTTTGGTTGTGCAGGGCACTCACTCGGGTGTTTTGATTCGGCGCCAGAGTCGGCCGTCGTTTTTGAGCAGGTTGCCTGCGGCGGCGGGGCCCCAGGTTCCTGCGGCGTAGTTGGGGAAATCGCGGGCGGGTAGAGCGGACCAGACATCCTGGACGGACTCGACGATCTCCCATCCTTTCTCGACGGTGTCGGCATGTTTGAACAGTGTGGCGTCGCCGTTCATGCAGTCGTAGATGAGTGTCTCGTAACCGGTTGCCGGTGCGTTGCCGAAATAGTCCGCGTAACAGAAATCCATGTTCACCGTGCCGACGCGCATGCGCGGTCCGGGGATCTTGGCGCCGAAGCTCATCTGAATGCCTTCGTTCGGCTGGATGCGCAACACCAGCATGTCCGGATTCATCTCGGCGGTATCGGCGTCCTTGAACATGATCTTTGGGGCGCGCTTAAACTGGATCACGACCTCCGTGTATTGCGCGGTGAGCCGTTTGCCGGTGCGCAGGTAGAAGGGGACCCCGGCCCAGCGCCAGTTGTCCATGGTGAGCTTGAGTGCGGCGAAGGTCTCGGTGCGCGAGTTGGAATCCACGCCGTCTGACGAGCGGTAGGCCGGCACCTGCTCGCCGTCGGGCATGACACCCTCGCCGTACTGGCCGCGCACGGCATTGGTGAGGACCTGCTCCGGTGTCAGCGGGTGGACGGCGTCGAGAACCTTGTTGATCTCGTCGCGAACGGCGCAGGAGTCGAACGAGTTGGGCGGTTCCATCCCGAGAAAGCCGAGCAGGACGAGCAGATGATTGGGGATCATGTCGCGCAAGGCGCCGGCCTTGTCGTAATAGGGACCGCGGTGCTCGACCCCGACCGACTCCGCGACCGTGATTTGGATATGGTCGATATGCTGACGATTCCACAGCGGTTCGATGAAACCGTTGGAGAAGCGAAAGACCATGATGTTCTGGACAGTCTCTTTGCCCAGATAGTGATCGATGCGATAGATCTGCCCCTCGTCCAGGGTCTCGTGAAGCATGCGGTTGAGCGCCTTGGCGCTGTCCAAGTCGTTGCCGAACGGCTTTTCGATGATCACCCGCCGCCAGTCGTTTTCACCTTCCGCGGTGAGGCCGACGGCACCGAGGAGGCGGGTGATGTCGCTGAACAAAATCGGCGGAACAGCGAGATAGAAGAGATAATTTCCGTCGGTTCCGCGCTGTGCATCGATTTCACTCAGGCGTTCGCACAGCGCCATATAGGTCGATTCTTCGAGGATGTTGCCCTGCATGTAATGCAGGTGCCCGCACAGACGTGCCCAGGTCGCCGCGTCCCAGGCGTTGCCGACGTTGTGCTTGACCTCCTCGGCCATCATCGCCTGAAAGGCGGCATCGTCCAGGTCCAGGCGATCCAGTCCGACGACCGCGAAGGAGTCGGGAAGCAGATTGCCGTGACACAGATGAAACAGCGCCGGGATCAACTTGCGTTTGGTGAGATCACCTCCCGCGCCGAAGATGATCATCACGTTCGGCGGAGCGGGCTGGGTCATTTCGGCCGACAGGCGCTGCGTAGGCAAGGTGTGTCTCCTTAAGTCACATCGTCAGTTACGGGTGCAAAGGCGTGGATGGGAACAGATTGCGGCCCGCCTATCTCCCCGCAGATGTTCGCCAACAGATGAAGGTCATTCCGGATGCGCCTCAGGTTTTTCGTGATGGCCGCCGAATTGGTAACGCATCGCCGAGAGAATCTGGTTGGCGAAATCGGCCTCGCCGCGCGAACTGAATCGCTCGAAGAGTGCGGTGGTCAGCAGCGGCGCGGGTGTCCCGGTCTCGATCGCGGCCAGACAGGTCCAGCGACCTTCGCCGGAGTCGGAAACCTTTCCACTAAAGCCGGTTAGATCAGCATCCTCATGCAGCGCATTGGCCGTCAGATCGAGCAGCCAGGAGGCGACCACGCTGCCGCGGCGCCAGACCTCGGCGACCTCGCCGACATCGATGCGGTATTGATAATGCTCCGGATTGGCCAGTGGCGCGGTCTCGGCGTCGACAAGATGCTCCGCCAAGCCAACCCCGGCGTGTTTGAGAATGTTGAAACCCTCCGCGTAGGCCGCCATCAGCGCGTACTCGATTCCGTTGTGAACCATCTTCACGAAATGGCCGGCGCCGCTCGGGCCGCAATGAAGATAGCCGCGTTCGGAGCGACTGAACTCGCCGGTCCGTCCGTCGGTGCGTTCGATCTCGCCGGGGCCGGGTGCCAGATCCGCGAAAATGGTGTCGAGCCGCTCCACGGCCTCGTTGTCCCCGCCGATCATCAGGCAGTAGCCGCGTTCCAGCCCCCAGACGCCTCCGCTGGTTCCGCAATCGACGAAATGGATCCCCATCGGTGCCAGACGCTTGGCGTGTGCAACGTCGTCGCGGTAGTTCGAGTTGCCGCCGTCGATGATGGTGTCGCCGGCGGCGAGATGGGGCAGCAGATCGTCGATCACACGGTCCACGACGGCCGCCGGAACCATGATCCAGATGTTGCGTGGTGCATCGAGCCCGGCACACAGATTGGCCATATCCTGCGCGCCGGTGGCGCCTTCGGCGACCAGCGTCGCAATTGCCGCGGGATCGCGGTCATAGACCACGCATTGATGCCCGGCGCGCATGAGTCGCAGCACCATGTTGGCGCCCATTCGGCCGAGGCCGATCATTCCGAGTTGCATGAGTAGCGTCCTGTTGTCGGCGGGTGGATTGAAAACGGACTCAGGCCGTCTGGCCTTCGAGTACCACGACGCTGCGCGGAGCGATCCGGATGCGTTGCGCATCGAGGGCAGGCGATTCGTCAAGCTCCAGGATCGAGGGCTCCCGGTCGGTGTCGATCGCCAGGTGCCAGGACCATCCGCTCAGTGGTGGAATGGCAAACTCCAGCGGCTCCTGCCCCATGTTGAGCATGATATGCAATGGCGGCTCGCTGCGTTTGACCCCGGCCAGCGTGAAGGCCAGCGACACCGCCTCGGGGTCGTCCCACGACGGGCTGTCCAGTCCGACCCCATGCCATCGAACATCGGGCAGATCCTGCTCCGAGCCGCTTTTCTCCGGCCGCTCGCCGGTTAAAAACCGGCTGCGGTGCAAGGTCGGGTGGCGTTGTCGAAACGCGATCATGCCGCGCACGAAATCACGCATCCCGCAATTGTGATCGAGCAGCCGCCAGTCGAACCAGGAGATGGCGTTGTTCTGGCAGTAGCTGTTGTTGTTGCCCTGTTTGCTTTGCAGCACCTCGTCGCCGCTGCGCAGCATGGGCACGCCCTGGCTCAGCATCAGCATGGCGATGAAATTGCGCGCCTGGCGACGTCGCAATGCCAGAATCGCAGGATCCTCGGTCGACCCCTCGACACCGCAGTTCCAGCTCAGATTATGATTGTGCCCGTCACGGTTGTCCTCGCCATTGGCCTCGTTGTGCTTGTGGTTGTAGCTCACCAGATCCCAGAGCGTGAAGCCATCGTGGCAGGTGATGAAATTGATCGAGTTGCTCGGAAGTCGTCCACGGGTCTGATACATATCGCTGGAGCCGGACATTCGGGTGGCGACCTCGGCGACTAGGCCGGGGTCGCCTTTTACAAAGCTGCGCACGACGTCACGGTAGCGTCCGTTCCACTCGGCCCAGCGAAAGCCGGGGAAATCCCCGACCTGATAGAGCCCGGCGGCGTCCCATGCCTCGGCGATGATGTGCGAGCGACCGAGCGTCGGCGACAGCTCGGTCGCCCAAAGGATCGGAGCGTGGTATTGCGGATTGCCGTCCTCGCCGCGTGCCAGGGCGCTGGCGAGATCAAACCGGAATCCATCAACGTGCATCTGGCGCACCCAGTACAGCAGGGCGTCGATCAGAAAACGCGTCACGATGGGGTGATTGCAATTGACCGTGTTGCCGCAGCCGGTGTAGTCGCGATACAGGCGTTTATCAATGAAATCAAGATGGTAAAAGACCTCGTTTCCAATGCCTTTGAAGCTGATGGTGGGTCCGCCAATGCCGCCCTCGGCCGTGTGATTGAAGACGACATCCAGGATGACGCCGATGCCGGCACGATGCAGTGCCTTGACCAGGTCGCGAAACTCATCGCGCGCCCGTGCCGGATTCAGCGCAAAGCCTGGATGCGGCGCGAAGAAGCTGTGGGTGCTATAACCCCAATAGTTCTCCAGACCCAGCGCGGCTGTTTTGGGCGGGACGTCCTGCGGATCAAAGGCCATCACCGGCATCAGTTCGACATGGGTGATGCCCAGATCTCGCAGGTAGGGCACCTTCTCGATTACCGCATCGAATGTTCCGGGATGCGTCACCGCGGATGAGGGGTGACGTGTCAACCCTTGTATGTGCATCTCGTAGATGACCGCGGCATTTAAAGGGATGTGTAACGGCGTATCGCCTTCCCAGTCGTAGCGATCGCGCACGACCTGGGCACGGATGGCGGTGGCGATGGTGTCGCCGGCACGACAGGCGATCTGGCGATTCCACAGCCGGTCATTGACGGTGGTGGCCCAGGGGTCGAGCAGGGCCTTGTCGCCGTCGATACGGCTTCCGGTGACCTGAGTGTTGCTGGCACCCTGAATCCGCCAGTTGTAAAAGACGCCCTCGGGAAGATCCTCGACGAAGATATGCCAGAAAAAAAAGGTTCGATTGACCCGCGGGTTCAGCGGGATGATCGCCTCGGGTTCGGTGCTGTCGTCCCGTTGGAACAGCAGCAGCTCGATGTGCTCGGCGCTGCGTGAAAACACACAGAAATTCACCCCCGCGTCCGTGCAACTGGCGCCGGCCTGGTCCCAGTTGCCGGGCTGAACGCTGTATCGTGTCTTGGCCATGATGTCGTCCTCCTTGCCGGCGGGAATGATCTGGCGGGAATGGTCTATTTGGGACTATCTGGTGGGAATCATCTGTTGAATCACGCCCATCGGGTTGACTGCGGGCATGTCCTCGCCGCCGCCGACGATGCCGGAGAGTCGCTCCATGCCGACCCGCATGCGACCCATGTCCTGAGCGATGGCGGGCAGGGTGCCGACCAGTTGACGCATTGTGGATACGTCCTGTGCGAGCGATGACATGTCGCGGCGCATCTGGCCCATCTCTGCCGCCATCAGCCCGACATTGGCTGAGATGTCATGCATCAGCTTTACCATGTAGAGAAACGCGATACCGGCGACGAGCGCAGCGGCGATGACGGCGAGGCGTGAGGGGACCGGGCTGGCGTCTGCGCTCATGACATGCTCCGAGTAAGTCGTCGATGGGTTTGGATCATGCCACGCGCGGGTAAAGGATTGCACGAGCAGATCGCCGCCATCCATGGCGGTGCTGCCGCAGGATCGCCGTGACCTTGCCGCGGGCGCTTGGGCCTGTTGTGCGACGTGAATTGAATCCTGGACTGTGGGATATTTCGGGCTCCGAGTCGGTAGCTGTCGTGGTCGACTCGATGCAACGGATCGACAACAATATAGAGTGCAAGGGTCTGTTCGAGCTTGACGACCCCCGTGGGTCTTCCCCGCCGGGTTGCTTGCTGGGTCGCTGCCTGCCATCGAGCGGAGCATCGACGCACGTTTGATCTTCATTCCGGAGCCTTATGGACTTTCGACACCACTCGACCGACGACAGCGCCAGTCACAGCCCCCGTCACCTCCCCGGTCACAGCCGGGGCCGCGAGGCGCCCGACGACGCGCGCCATTGGACGGTCGCCGATCTGATCGATTTCGAGTACTACCTCGATGCCGACGAGCGGGAGTTGCGCGAGCGGCCGTCCGCACGCAAGGCACTGGCTGAGCGTGATCGCGCGCTCTACCTGGAAGAGATCGCTCCGGCGCTCGAAGATGAAGTGCCGCATACCCCGACGCATCGGCGCGTCGGCCTGAGGTGCTGGCTCGGGGCGCGCCGCAATGCCGAAGAGGCGAACCTGCGTGCATTGCTGCCGGGCGCGGTGTTCGGGAGCGCTCAACGGTTAGTGACCCTTTTGCTTGCCGTGCTGGGTGTTCTGGCCGGGATCGGTGTGGCTTCCGCGCTGCTCAGTTACGACGGCACCCGTCCGGTGAGTATCTCCTGGTATCTGTTTCTGCTCGTGATCGTGCAGTTCGTGCTCGTGCTCTCGGTGATCGCTGCCTGGGTGTTGCGCCAGACACGCGGGCGCGGCGGCGCGGCGCCGTCCGGGCTGCTGATGCATGTCATTCGCCCGCTCGTGACCAGGGTGACCCTCTGGCTTCAAGGGCAACGATTCGGCCACGCGGCGAGCGAGGTTCAGGAGCAGGCGCGCGCCCGACAAGGGCTTCTCAAGTCGCAGTACGCGCTCTATGGCCCTGTCTCCTATCTGCCGCTGTTGATCCCCGCACAAATCTTCGGCATTGCCTTCAATGTCGGCATCATCGTGACAACGCTCCTGCTCGAATGGTTTACCGACCTAGCCTTTGGCTGGGGATCGACGCTCAATGTGCACCCGCAGACGATCTACGATATGACGCGTCTGATTGCGCTGCCCTGGGGCTGGCTGATCGGGGAGGGCGTCGGTTATCCGAGTCTGGAGCAGGTTGCCGGCTCGCGGATCATCCTGGAGCACTGGGCGACCGCTACACCGACCGTCAAGCCGGATCCGTCACACCTGCGCTCCTGGGGATCGTTCCTGGTGCTGGCCGTGATCACCTATGGCTTGTTGCCCAGGGTGTTGCTCTGGGCCGGCTCGGTCCTGGCGCAGTCCGTCATCCTTGCGCGCCTGCCCTTTACACACAGTCGCACCCAGGCGCTCTATGCGCGGCTACTCTCGCCGCGCCTCGAAACAGCACCGAGCGGCCAGCGGCAGGGCGCCGAGATGCCGATACCGGCTCTCGACGCCAACCGCACACTTCGCGGCGCGGC
>JBGSKP010000664.1:0-5726 GCA_041741175.1 Thiocapsa sp.
CTCCACGGCCACGGCCGCGCTCCCGCCGAGCACCCGTTTCCTGCTGTGCGTGCGGCACGCGAACCAGGCATCCGAGCCGATCGCCTGGTGCGACCGATTCGAAGCCGACGCCCGCAGCCGGCTGCGTTTCCAGGGCGAGGTCACGCAGCCGAACCTCACCCGCCTCATCCTGACACTGCGTCCGGGCGCGGATCCAATCGCGTTGACACGCCTCATGCAGGAGCTGGATGCGGCACTCTATGGCGGCAGGCAAGGATTGGACTTTGCGCGTTGGAAACGAGACTTCATACGCCAGGTCGGTCGCGGGGCCGGTCTGCGTCGCCGCGCAGTCCGCGTGTCACGGGTGAAACGGGCGGCCCTGCCGGCCCTGAATCCCGGTCATTGAGATCAAAAAGGCCGTACAAAAAAAGCCCGCATAAGCGGGCTGATTTCTCAAGTGCCGATCCGAATCGAACGACGCGATGCGTCGAGCGACGCGGTGGCGATGGAAGACGCTACTTGATCTTGCCTTCCTTATACATGACGTGCTGCCGGACGACGGGATCAAACTTCTTGATCTCCATCTTCCCGGGCTGATTGCGTTTGTTCTTGGTCGTCGTGTAGAAATGACCTGTCCCGGCACTGGAATTAAGCCGGATTTTATCGCGTGCTGCCTTGGCCATGCTGAGCCCTCCGGTTAGACCTTGTCACCGCGTGAGCGGATCTCGCCGAGCACAATATCGATCCCGCGCTTGTCGATGATCCGCATGCCCTTCGTGGACACGCGCAGCTTCACCCAACGCTTCTCGCTCTCAACCCAGAACCGATGGTCATGGAGATTGGGCAGAAAACGCCGCTTGGTACGGTTGTTCGCGTGCGAGACGTTATTGCCGGTAATCGGGCGCTTACCGGTGACCTGGCATACCTTGGACATAACGAAATCCCTAGAATTCGGAAGTCTTGCTTTTTAGGGCTAAGAAAGAAGCGGAAAGCTAACATGCTTGAGCGTTACCTTGCAACGCAAAATTGGCTAAAGGCGATTGCCGATGAACCCGTCCGATCCAGCCGTGTGCGAGGTCCTGGACGCCCTTGGTCTCCCCAACCTGAAGGTCGTCGCCGATCCCGGCGATGTGGCCGCGCTGGAGCAGACCGCCGGATGCCGGATCGGATTCGCCGCGGCGTTGCGCCTCGCGCTCGAGGCATTCCTCGGCGATGGACGTGGCAGCCTCGGGCAAGTGCATGATTCGGCGCTGGACCTGGTGCGCGCGGCACCCGATGCATATGGACTGGATCCGGCCCCGACCGACGCGGCCATCTCGGAGGTTCTGCGGCGGATTCTGGCCGAAGATCCACAGGCATGCATCGTCCTGCTGAGCGCTACGATCATCCAGGAGCCATCCTATCGGTTCTTGCCCGAATACGGGGAGGACATCGCGACGCACTGGGTCTTTCGCATCGACGCACCAACCGGGTGGCCTTCGCTCCAATGAGCCATTGTGGATCCCCGCGGGGAGACCGCGGCCTAAAGCTACGGGTTCGAGTGATCATGAGCCGACGCATTCCGTTGGCGCTCGGCGCCTTCGTCATCTGGACGGAGTTGATGTGTCGCGGCATCCTCCTCCAGGCGTTCCGCCACCGCATGGCCATCTGGCCCGCGAGCCTAATCACCTCGCTCCTGTTCGGGGGGATTCACAGCCTGAACGTCTTCACCACCGGTCACCTGCCGACCTCCGTGATCCAATCGGGCGCGGCCCTGCTGAGCGGACTCCTGCTCATCGCGATCCGCCTGCGTACCGCCTCCCTCTGGCCCGCCATCGTCACCCATGGTCTGTGGGATTTCGCCATCTTCACCCCGGGTGTCGCAGGTGGAGCGCCGGCGGACCCGCAGATGGCCCAAACCAGGTTCCAGATGCTCTCCCGCTGCTGCTGGTCCTGCCCAACGCCCTCTAGGCCCTGTGGTTACTACGGCATGTGGGCCGCACCCATGCGCGGCCGGAGGATTGAGCCGATACGAATTCTCCAGTCGCGCATCGCATCGGCATGGCAACACCTCGACCCCGAGATCGGGTGCCCGGATCGTGCGATCCCGCCCCATCCGCGGTGGAGGCTCGCTCACCCATCCGGGTCATTCGCCGACCCGTTTGACCAAGCCCCCCGAGGGGCGCGTCAACAACCGAGGACTCAAGAACATGATCAAACCATTGGCGGTTTCACTGCTGCTCGGGTCGTTCGTCGTCGCCGGCTGCGTCGAGAGCAACTCCACCACATCCACCGCAACCCCGGCCGTGACCGGCGGCGACCTCACCGGGGTCCCGGCCCGCGCCTGTCGAACGGCGATCGCCAAACAAACCGGAAAACCCGCAAGCGATGTCGCCGTCTTCGACGTCGCGGAGTCCGCGGCCGGGATCACCGTCGAGGCAAGCGTGGCGGGCGCCGAGGCACCCTGGCGCTGCTACACGAATCGTTCCGGGCAGGTCAACAATGTGATGTATACCGGCAGCGAAGGCGCGCTCTGATGCGATCCCTCCCGGTTTTGTCGCCCTCATCTGCCCTGAGATGGATCGGCTGAACCGGGTCGGATTCTTGTGCCGAGTCCCTCGATCGAGGCATTCTCGCCCGTTATGGCGCGATGCGGGTCGAGGTCCGTCCAAGCCAGTTCAGCCCGAACCGGGCGGGAATTTAAGTTCGGCGGTCGCGAGCCGTGACAAGTGTTACGGCCATCTTTATACTTCGGCGATCTGGCTGAGTGGCAGAGTGGTCATGCAGCGGCCTGCAAAGCCGCGCACCCCGGTTCGATTCCGGGCTCAGCCTCCAAAAAAACAAGAACCCGGCACTCGTCGAAAGGATTCTGGCGAGGCCGAACGCAGTCACAAACCACACGTTGCCGCGCTCTCTGGGAGCAAAGCGCGCACGATTTGCGGTTGACATGACTTCTCTAGGTTTCGCAATCGGCGGCAATTAGCCTGGTTTAATCGGACCCACATTCTCCCCTACGGCCGCCTTGACGCACTAACGTCGAGGCAACCGCGGTCCGGTCACACAACCGAGCGCTCAGACCACTAACACAGCCCAGAACGCCCGGGTGGCGAAATTGGTAGACGCAAGGGACTTAAAATCCCTCGACTTCGGTCATGCGGGTTCGAGTCCCGCCCCGGGCACCACTCAGACTCACTCGAGAATTGGGATCACGCGACTGCCATCGCCTGCAACAGGTCCCTACGCAGCGGGAAAGAGATCCGATGCCCCACACGTTAGTTCGCTATTCCAAGGTCGTCGAGATCGTCGGCGATCTCCTCAAGGTCCTGGTGCCTCCACCCGTGTCGGAACAGGGCCAACGGGTCGCCTTTGGTGATCTGGCACTGGTCGAGGATCCCGGCGGCTTCAAGTCGATGGCGCGCGTGATCCGGATCGAGCGCGAACTGGTCTCGCTTCAGGTCTTCTCGGGCACCAAGGGGCTCTCGACTCAGGCATCCGTGCGCTTCCTCGGGCATCCGATGCGGGTGACCTATTCGCCGAACGTGCTTGGGCGGGTGTTTCGCGGCGACGGGTCACCGTTCGATACCGGACCGGGGCTGTCCGAAGATCCCAAGATCGAGATTGATGGCCCGTCGGCAAATCCGGCGCGGCGTCTGCTCGCCTCCAAGATGGTGCGCACCGACGTGCCCATGATCGATATCTTCAACTCGCTGGTGGAGAGCCAGAAGATCCCGATCTTCTCGGTAGCCGGCGAGCCCTATAACGCGCTGCTCGCGCGGATCGGCATCCAGGCCGATGCCGACATCGTCGTCTTCGGCGGGCTCGGTCTTATCTTCGACGACTATTACTACTTTCTGCGTCGCTTCGAGGATGCCGGTGTCTTCGCGCGCACTGTCATGTTCGTCAACCTGGCCTCCGATCCCGTGGTCGAGCGGCTGTTGGTTCCGGATATGGCTCTGGCGGTCGCCGAGAAATTCGCGGTCGAGGAAGGCAAGCGGGTTCTGGTGCTGCTAAGCGACATGACCGCCTACGCCGACGCCATGAAGGAGGTCGGCATCGCCATGGAGGCCGTGCCCTCAAACCGCGGCTATATGGGCGACCTTTACTCGCAGCTCGCCCGTCGCTACGAGAAGGCAGCCGATTTTAAGGATGGCGGCTCGCTCACCATCCTCACCGTGACCACCATGCCCGGCAACGACGTGACGCACCCGGTGCCGGACAACACCGGCTATATCACCGAGGGTCAGTTTTATCTGCACAATGGGATGCTTGACCCCTTCGGCTCGCTCTCGCGCCTGAAACAGCATGTCATCGGCAAGGTGACCCGCGAAGATCACGGTCAGATCATGAACACCATGATCCGGTTCTACTCCGGCGCCCGCGATGCCGAGCAGAAGCAGGCGATGGCTTTTGATCTGTCCGAGCTGGATCTGCGGCTGATCAAATTCGGCCAGCTCTTCCGGGAACGCTTCATGGACATCAATGTGAGCATCCCGCTGGAGAAGGGTCTCGACCTCTGCTGGCAGACCCTGGCCGAGTGTTTCGAGCGCGACGAACTGCTGATGAAGGATCAGCTGATCGACAAGTATCTGCCGACGCTGGATGCGGACGAGCTGATACCAGTGGCGGCCTGACGGGGAGCGGCCACCCGGATGTCACGCGTCAGTCTCAGCAAGTCCTCGCTCGCCAAGCAGAATCGCGACCTTCAGACCTACGAGCGCTATCTGCCCTCGCTCGATCTGAAGCGCAAGCAAATCATGGCCGAGCGCGCGAAGGAGGTGGCGGCCCGCAGGACGACCGAGCGCGAAATCGCCGCCTTGCGCGAGCGGGTGCAGGAGACTCTGCCCATGCTGGCCAATCGCGAGATCGATCTGGCGGGTCTGGTGAAGGTGCGCGGCGCGCGCCTCGCCGAGGAAAACCTGCTGGGAACGCGCCTGCCCGTACTTGAGGGGCTGGACCTGGTGATACGCGACTATGGCTTCTTGAGTAAGCCGCATTGGGTGGATAACTTGGTCGATGCGTTGTCTGAGATGCTGACGCTCCAGGCGCACCTGGCCCTGCATGAACGTCGCCTCACACTGCTGGACGAGGCGGTACGCAAGGTCACCCAACGGGTCAACCTCTTCGACAAAGTCCTGATTCCGCGCGCACGCGCCAACATCAAAAGGATTCGCGTCCACCTCTCGGACGCCGAGCGTGCGGCTATCGTGCGATCCAAGATCGCGAAGGGCAAACGCCTCAAAGAGGCCCTGGTATGAGCATCCAACGCCTGAATCGCCTGACGCTGGCCGGTTTGGCAAAAGAGAAGGATGCTGTCCTGGCACGACTGCAAACGCTGGGCTGCCTGCATCTGATTCCGCTGCGCCCCGCGCCGAGAGAGCCCGAGAAAGAGCCCGCAAGCCACGCGGTGGACGCCCTGCAGGCGCTGCGGTATCTACAGGACGTGCGAGAGAAGCGCCGTCAGGTCCATGATCCGGCCAAGTTCGATTTACCGGGGACGGTCGAGGCGGTGCTCGACAATCAGCAGCGCCGGCGCGATGTGAGCGACCGGCGCGACGCCCTGGTCGAGCGCATCGCGGAACTCGAACCCTGGGGCGAGTTCAGCCTGCCACCCGAGCAGGATCTGGCCCACCGCAAGCTCTGGTTCTATATCGTGCCGCAACGCCAGATGGCACAGCTCGCGTCGCTCCAGCTGCCCTGGCAGGTGGTGCATCGCGATAACCGCCGGGCGTGGGTCGTGGTAATCCATCCGGACGAGCCGCCGCGCGATG
>JBGSKP010000665.1:0-3139 GCA_041741175.1 Thiocapsa sp.
GGCCAGCATGCCCCGCAGCGCGGTCAGTGCAGCCTCGACCCGAGACTCCTGGAAGAGGCCGAGCGCGGCATTCACCAGCACCACGACACCAATCACGAGACTGTCCTTGAGGTCACCGACGAGACCTGCCACCAGGGCCGCGGCGATGAGGATGAGGATCAGCACACTGCGAAATTGATCGAGGACGCGCAGCCAGATCGGCCGTGGCGGTTTCTCGGCGAGCCGGTTGATGCCATAGCGTTGCGTGCGATCCTGCACGTCGGTCCGGGACAAACCGCGATTGAGGTCGACATCAAGTCGCTCGGTCACCCGATCGACCGGTAAAGCGTGCCAGGGCAGCGCAGGATCAGACGCCGATACCGCCGTGCGTCGCTCGGTCATCGCACGCGTTCCTCATGGTTCACGGCATCGGCAAGTCGCTGTCGGGCTGCGCCTCGGCCGACGACCCGGCCTGTCCCGGCGAGGCGAGCGGCTCGCCGGTCGGCTCCGGCAGCGCAGTGGCCAAAACCTTGTCGATGCGCCTGCCGTCAAGGTCGACGACCTCAAGGCGCCAGCCTTCCCAGGTCGTGAGATCGCCGGTACTCGGCAATCTGCCGAGCAGCCACATCATCATTCCCGAGAGCGTGTGATAGCGACCTTTCTCTTCCTCGGGGACACGCTTGATCCCCAACCGGTCCTTCAGCTCGAGGATCGGAATCAAACCGTCGAGCAGCCAGGAGCCATCCTCGCGTTGCACGGCCCAGGATTCCTCGGTGCTCTGGGTCAGAAGCTCGCCGGTGACCGACTCGATAATGTCGCGTAAGGTGACCAAGCCCTCGACCCCGCCGTATTCGTCGACCACGAAGACCATCTGACTGCCCGAGCTGCGGAACTGGTCCAGCAACTCCATCCCCGTCATCGATTCAGGGACATAGACGGGCGCCTGCAAGTCCTTCACCAGATCGACGGGCTCACCTTTGAGCGACTGCTTGAAGAGCTGCTTTGAGCTCACGATGCCGATCATGTCGTCCAGACCGCCCTCGCACACGGGGAAACGCGAGTGAAACGACTCGGCGATGAGCGCAAGGTTCTCTTCCAGCGGGCGATTCACATCAAGCCAGACAACCTCCGATCGCGGCACCATGAGCGAGCCGATCTGGCGATCGTCCAGTCGAAAGACGTTGCGCACCATGTCGTGCTCGGTCTTCTCGATGACCCCCGCATCCGAACCTTCATCGAGCATGGCATGGATCTCTTCCTCGGTGACAGTCGGCCCCGAGGTCTCGCGTTGACCCATCAGCCTCAGCAGCAGCGCGGTCGACCCTGCGAGCAAGTGGACGAAAGGACGCGAGGCGATCGACAACATGTCCATGGGTCGAGCGACCAGGCGGGCAATGCGTTCCGGGTTGATTTGGCCGATGCGCTTGGGCACGAGCTCGCCGACGACGATCGCGACATAGGTGATGATCACCACCACCAGAATCGTCGAGCCGATCTCGCACGCGCGCTGCTCCATGCCAAGCCCCTGTAGCCAGATCGCGAGTGGCTCGGCGAGTGCCGCCTCGCCGACGATGCCGCTGAGGATGCCGATCGAGGTGATGCCGATCTGGATGGTCGATAGGAAGCGGTTCGGCTCCTCGCCGAGCTGCACCGCAATGGCGGCGGCGCGATCACCGTCCTCCGCGAGTCGGGCGAGGCGCGCCCGTCGCGCGGTGACGAGCGCGATCTCGGACATGGCGAACAGGCCGTTGAGTAGGATCAGGGCGACAAGGAATAGGATGTCCATGGTCTCTGACGGAGGTCAAGGATCGGCGGGGACTCTCCCGCAGGTCTGTCCCGACCGGCGCGATGCAGCGATCGGCGGTGCAACAATCAGCGCGCATCCTCCGGCTCGGCGTGCCGATCGGCGGTTGTATCCGGCATCTCGAACGTCAGGGTGGCTTGGCGGACACCGCGTCCGTAGAGGCCGCTGACCTCGAACCGCAGATCGTTCCACTGGACCGCATCGCCGAGCACGGGCGGTCGGCCCAGCTCGCTCAGGATCAGCCCGGAGACGGTGTCGATCTCGGGGTGCTCGAGCTCGCGCCCGATCAGATCGCCCAGGGTGTCCAGGCGCACCGTCCCTTGGACCTGGTAGCCCGCGGTGCCGACCGGCAAGACATCCGGGACGTCCTCGACATCCTCCTCGATATCCCCGACCGCCTCGGCGCAGATGTCTTCCATGGTGAGGATGCCCGCGGTCCCGCCGTGCTCGTCCATCACCACGATCATCTGGTTGTGCACCCGGTCCATTGCCGCGAGGACATCGTCCAGGGTCGCCGTTTCGGGCAGGTAGGCGGTCTCTCGGACCACTGCGGGATCAAGTCCCGTGCCGGCGCGCAGCAGCGCCATCAGATCCTTGATGTGGATGGTGCCGATGATCTGGTCGAGACTGCCCTCGTAGACCGGATAACGGGTGTGGCGATGCCGGTGCAGGATCTCGCGGAGCATGGCGTCGGTTGCGCCGACCGGGATCCCGCTCGCGCGCACCCGCGGCACCATTGCCTGCACGGCGGCAATCTCGCTGAAGTCGGCAAGCTCAAGGAAGATCCGACCGCTCTCCTCGCTCAAGAGACCGCTCTCTTGGCTCTCGCGGGCGAGCGACTCCAGCTCGTCCTGTCCCAGATAATGGGCCGCGCTGCGCCCGCGCTTAAAGCCGACCAAACCAAGCAAGAGGTTGCCGGTCAGATTAAGCGCTCGGACCAGGGGATAGAGGATCAAGCCGATCACCAGCATCGGCGGGGTGACCCAAATGGCGACTCGCATGGCGTGGGTGAGTGCGAGCGCCTTCGGGATCATCTCGCCGAACACGATGTGCAGATAGGTAATCGCGCTGATGGCCAGCACCGCCGCGAGCCCGTGCGCCGTCACGAGCGCACCGAGATGGGTGAATCCCGCGAGCAGAAGCCACTCCTCGAAGAACCCGGCCAGGGTGTGCTCGCCGTACATCCCCAGACCCAGGCTCGCGAAGGTGATGCCGAGCTGCGCCGTGGCGACATAGCGATCCAGTCGCGCCGGGTCGTCGAGGATGCGGGTGATCCGTTGCGCCAGGGCATCGCCGGCCTCCGCGCGCGCGGCCGCCGCAGCGCGGGAGGTACCGATGATGGCGAACTCGGCGGCG
>JBGSKP010000666.1:0-4526 GCA_041741175.1 Thiocapsa sp.
AGCGGCGCGTCGAAGAGCTCGAGGCGGCCCAACAGCAGCGCGCGGCCCCGCCGGCAACGCCCCCGGCGTCGCCGCCGGCAGGTGAGTGGCCATCGGCACCGGCCTTCCGACCGATGAACCAATATTGACGGCTCGACCTGGCCATAACGTGATGACTGATCGCCCCGCCGCCCGGCGGGGTTTTTCGTACGGAGAACAGGCATGTTGAAACTTAAAAGAGCCCTTGTCGGGGCGGTGCTCGCCGGTGCAGTCGCCTCCCACGGCGCCTTCGGAGCCGGCGGCTATGCCGTCTATACAAGCGAGTCCGGGTTTGACGATGTACTCGAAGGGCTGAAGATGGCAATCCAGGAGCGCGGCATGTACATCAACAATGTGATGAACATGGGTGACATGCTGGAGCGCACCGGCAAGGATCTCGGCATGGATACGCCACTTTACGAGCAGGCCGAGTCAATCGAGTTCTGCAGCGCGGTTCTCTCGCGCGAGATGAGCAGCGAGAACCCGGCGCATGTGGTGAATTGTCCCTTTATCATCTCCGTCTACCGCTTACCGCAGGAGACGGAGACCATCACCTATGTGGCCCATCGCGAGATCCCGGTGGACCAGGTCGAGGCAAGCCCGGCCATGGCCAAGGTGGCCGAGATGCTGAGGTCGATCTCCGAAGCGGCGGTTTCCTGGTAACGCCCGTCGCGCGCGACCCTGGAGCCGGCACGCCGGTTTCGGGCGCCTTCGGGATCATGAGCCGCCGTGGCGGCTCATGACGGCGTACCCTGCCCGCCCTTCGGCATGACCTGATTCAACACCTGGGCCACCGCGCGGTCGGTCAGCGCATCCTGGCTCAAGACCCGGGCCATGCCCTTGCGCAGGTGTCCAGCAAGGCTGGTCGTCGCCAGCGTCAAGGCGTTATCGCCTTGGCGGTTGGTGAAGAGATAGACGCCACGATATTTGCTGACCCAGCCGAGCCGTAAGGTCTTGCGGGTCCCACGAAAACGCTGAAACTCGACCCAGTCGCCGACCTCAAGCGATCGGGCAAGCGTCAGATAACCGTCCACGATCTCCGCTTCATCCAACGGCACCCCGGCCTGCTCGCCCGTCGCGAGGCCTTCGGCGGACAACGGCGACTGCGCAGCATCGGCCACATCGAACCGCGGCGCATAGGAGGTAAAGGCGTCCTTGCCCGAATCCTGCTCTTGCGGCATCTCTTTATGCAAGGCGCTCATGTGCAGACGAATCAATCGATCGAAAAAGGGATCCCACGCCTCCTCCAGATGAACTGCTTCCAGCCCCCTGCGCAGTCGTTTGAGCAGATCCGGTAGCGCAGTGAGAAGACGGCTGCGTTCTTCGGCTGTTTCCTTGGACTGGACGCTCCAGATCAGATCGTCCATCGTCGCCAGGACTTCACTCCATTGATCGCCTGTGTCGCCATCCCGCACGAACACCTCGGTGAGAACACGCCGCCAGAAGCGATCGAGAAAAGCCGCGACGAGCGAGGGGATCTTGGTCTGCCCGGTGCGCGCCGCCAGCTCCTCGCCAACCCGTTTCACCGCAATCTCCTGACGATCGCGCTGCTCAAGCTGATCCAGGACACGCTCCGACTTGTTGCGCGCGGATTTCTCTTCGTCACGCAGAAACTCTTCCAGCTTGTAGGTCTGGACCGCGAAGACGTTCAGGTTCGATTCAAAACCCTCGACCACCGCCTCGACGATCTCGCGAATCTTATCGACCAGGCGGGGCTCGTCTTTCTCGTTCCGGCCGATTCCCGAGCTTGCCACCACGTCGAGTAAGCGGCGCGCGGGGTGCTTACGGTCGGAGAAGAAAGACTTGTCGACCAGCGCGACCTTCAGCACGGGAATCTGCAGCTTGGCGAGTTCGGCACGGACGGTCGCGGACAACTCCGGGTCATTGAAGATCGCGTCGAACAGCATGGCGACGATATCGATGGTCATGGCATCCAGCGGGCGCGACCACACCATCACCGGCGTCGACCGGATCTGCTGCAGAATATTTCCCTGCCGCGGGTCGATGTGCAACGCGCGCAGACTCGGAATCCGCCGCAAATCGGGTGAACCGCGCTGAAGCCCGTTCAATGCCTGGATGAGCTGAGCCAAACCAAGCGGGGGGACCTCGCCATTGCCGTTGTCGCCCTTGGGAGCCTGAGTGGATGCACCGACGTAGAATCCACCGGTACCGAGCGTCTCGGCGGTTCCCGAACGAGAGCCCCTTACGTGACCGGCGGTCTGGATGGCGCGGGCCAACTGGCCAAAGACATCATCGGTCGGCAGATGCGACAGCCGCTCGGAGCCGGCCGACAGGTTTACGGGCATTCCCTGATCTGCTGGCAGCGGCACCTCGTGCTGGGGCAACACCGGATCCTCGGAGGACTCGAAACCGGCCCAACCCGAGATCCCGGACACGCTGCTCTCAGGCATGTCACGTGTCTCGCTGCGCGGGGCCGCGGGCGCTCTGGCCAGCCGAATGGTTGGAAGCACGCCGGCCTGAACGAGAAACCGATTCAGGTCCGCATAAACACTGGGCAGCTCCACGGAGGTCTGGCGTCCGAACTCATGTAGGAGAATCAGCGCGAGCTGCTCATGAACGCCCAACTCGTTGAGCGCGTGGAGCATGGCGCCGAACAGCGCACGCGGAAACAGGGGATTGTCGTCCTGACTGATCCGCGGCACACGCAACAGTGCCGCCAGACGGCGATCCAGAGCCGTGAGTTGCTGCGCGCAGTTACAGGACGCACGTGCCGAGAGCTTGCTGACGGCCAGGTCGCGCTCAAAGTCATCGGTGTCGACCAAACGCAGCTCATCGGACTCACGCATCACCGCAGGCGTTGGCGCCGAGGTCGACTACAAGGCGGCTAAGCTCACGTCGAAAGAGGCGATGTAGGTACTGCGGAACTGCTGCAGCAGCTGTTGGCCGCGACGGTTGATAAAGTCCTTCGCCGAAAAATAGAGTTGCTGCTGCTCCATGCTGGTCGCCCGGTCGGCCATGCCGAGAAAATCATCGTTTGCACCGTCGAGATGCTGCGCGAAGACGGTCGCCAGACCCAGTGCTAGGCGATCACGACAACCATTGACCAGAAGGGCTGCGTCAGCGGGAGCCAAACCGCTCACCGAATCCGATGAGTCTGACGGCGGTGCGGGTGAGGCGGAGTGATCGGCCATGGGTAGGGATCTCGAAGCCGTCTATGATGCGTCTGCTCCGACTCCATTGGATTCACGCGCCGCAGAGCCAAACGCAAAAACAACAGACGCCAGACGTGAGGCGATCAACTCAGGTCGGCCGCCGGCATGTCGCCCTGCGCTGGCCCTGCCATCCCGGTACGTGGCGCTTAAGGACAATGCAATCCGTCATCCCGAACAGCGCATCAAGGCGGGCAACAGCACCGGTTCGGCAGCGCAAAAGTGGCCTGAACGTTATCACGACAGGCCAGTACCTGACGAACGCAATCCCGGCATGCGCCGATCCCCGAAGGCGGCTGTCCAACGTCCGTAACGATCCGCTCGCCGGGCTG
Organism: Thiocapsa sp.; assembly: GCA_041741175.1. Classification (GTDB taxonomy): domain Bacteria; phylum Pseudomonadota; class Gammaproteobacteria; order Chromatiales; family Chromatiaceae; genus Thiocapsa. The sequence goes on from JBGSKP010000666.1 coordinate 3,521, forward strand.
GTCGAGCAGCAGGGCGCCGTGCGTCTATTCGTGCCTGACCGACGCGGCGAATGGGCCGAAACGACGCGGCGCGATCTCGGCCGGAACGTCGAGCGGATGGTCCGCGAGCTGAAAAAACCGATCCTCGCCGTCACGGAAGTTTCCAGGAACCACGAGGCGTGATGATCGCGTTCGACGGCGGCATCCTGACCCGCCGCGGGGTGGAGATGGTCGCAACCAGCCCCTTATTCGGCGGGCTGCCGGTGCATGTGTTGATGTCCGTCAAGCCACGCAAGGACGCCCCCGGCAACTGGAGTGGGCCCGGAACACGCCGGAGGAAACGGGCTTCACGGTCGCTGCCGCGCTGATCCCCGGCGACGCCGAAAACCTGATTGCCAAGACCGTTATTGAGCAGCAAATCGACACGCTCATCATCGGCGCTGACAGCCATTCCCCGCTGCGTCGTCTGCTGCTCGGTAGCACGACCGCGGATCGGCTATGCGCGGCCAGGATCCCGGCGCTCCTGCTGAGATGACAGCGGCAGCCGCACATCAACCGACAGTCCGCCTTTCGGCGCCGTATCGAAACGCAGGATGCCGCCATAGGCATCGAGGACGTCCCGCGCGATCGCCAGTCCCAGACCACTGCCTTCTCGACGCTCGTCCAGACGCAGACCGCGCTCGCCCAGCCGCGGGAGCTGCTCGACCGGCACACCGGGCCCATCGTCCTCAATCAGGATTTCGATCCAATCGCCTGCCGTGACGCGGACATCGACCTCGGCCTGCGCCCATTTGGCGGCATTCTCAAGCAGGTTGCCGAGCAGCTCCAGCAGATCATCGGGGAGCAGCGCCGCCTCGGCGCGAGCCGGTGCGATTACCTGCCAGTCAAGCCGCGCACCTTGCGGGGTGCGCTGCAGGGTGCGCAGCAGACGCCCGATGACATCGACCACATCGGCATGGGCCTGGTGTGGGTTGGTCCCGGAACGCACCCGCGCCCGCACCAGCTCACGATCGACCCGCCGCCGCAT
>JBGSKP010000667.1:0-2275 GCA_041741175.1 Thiocapsa sp.
GACCCTTCCGATCGCCGCGTCCCGGGCGCGCATCGGTGTTCGGCCGCTCTTCGATGAGGCGGTGGAGGAGGGTGGTAACGCCGGGTTCGAGATCATCCTGATCGATCCGGATGGCCGGCGGATCGCCACGGATGGTCTGCGCTGGACCCTCTCGCGCCTGACCACCGATTTTCAATGGTATGAGTCCGACGGGAGCTGGAAGTCCGAGCCGGTCGTCTCGACCCAGCGCGTCGCCTCCGGCACGCTCGACCCGGACCGGGTCGATGCCGAAGCGGCGGTTGCTCGGATCGAGGCGCGGGTCGAATGGGGTGGCTATCGTCTGCGCGTCGATGGGACGGACGGCGCCACACTGCCTGTGGATCTGGATTTCGAGGCTGGCTGGTACGTGGCCCCGCGTTCGGTCGATACGCCCGATGTCCTGAAGATCTCGCTCGACAAAGCGACCTATCGCGTTGGCGAGACGCTCAAGGCGCGCATCGAGCCGCGCTTCCCCGGCGTCGCCCTGGTCATGGTGATCGACGACCGCCTGATCACGATGCGCACCATTGCGGTCCCCGAAGGCGGCGCGACCATCGAGATGCCGGTCACCGCTGACTGGGGGCCGGGCGCTTATGTCACAGCCGCGCTCTATCGTCCGATGGATCTGACGGCACGGCGGATGCCCGGACGGGCGATCGGACTGACCTGGGCGGGGGTGGATCCAGGCGAGCGTCTGCTCGATGTCCAGCTTGGTCTGGATCAGGGCGGCGCGGTCGCGAACCCCATCCGCCCACGCCAGCGGCTTGAGATTCCGATCCAGGTGGCCAACGCCGTCGCCGGTGAGCCCCTCTATGTCACCCTGGCCGCGGTGGATCTGGGCATCCTCAATCTCACGCGCTACCAGTCGCCGGCGCCGGATGCCTGGTATTTCGGTCAGCGCCGCCTCGGCATGGAGATCCGTGATCTCTATGGCCAACTGATCGACCGGATGCAGGGCGTGCCCGGAGTCGTGCGCTCCGGCGGCGATGGCGCACTGATCCGCGTCGAAGGTCCGCCGCCCACCGAGGATCTGGTCGCCTTCCAATCCGCGATCATCCGTCTCGACCCGCAAGGCCGGGCGACGATCGGCTTCGACATCCCGGATTTCAACGGCACACTGCGGGTCATGGCCATGGCCTGGTCGGCGCATGGCGTCGGCCATGCGGTCAGCGATCTGATTGTGCGCGATCCGGTCGTCATGATGGCGAGCCTGCCGCGCTTCCTCGCGCCGGATGACCGCTCGCGTCTGCGCCTGGAGCTCACTCATCTGGATGGGCCGGCGGGCGAGATCACCTTAACGGCCGCGACCGGCGACAATCACGTCCGCATCCCCGCGGATCAGGCCGAGCAGCGTCTGCGGCTCGATGCGGGTGAACGCGCCAGCCTTGAGATCCCGCTCGAAGCCCTGTCGGTCGGTGACGAGACGCTGAATCTGGTCCTGCGCACGCCGGACGGACAAGCCTTGACCAAAAGCCTGCGGATTCCGGTCCGCTCGAACGCCCCGCTGATTTCACGCCTTTCGGTGGTGGATCTTGCGCCGGGCGGTGCACTGCGTCTGGACGACTCGGCCTGGTCCGGTCTGCTGCCCGGCACCGGCCAGCTCGCGGTCTCCATCACCGGCGCCGGACCACTGGACGTGGCCGGTCTGGTCATGGGCCTGGATCGCTACCCCTACGGCTGCACGGAGCAGCTCACCAGCCGCGCCCTGCCGATGCTCTATCTGAACGAGGTCGCCACCGCGATCGGACTTGGCAGCGATGCCGAGATCAAAGAACGCGTCCGCGAGGCAATCGGCGAGGTGCTGGCCAATCAGGCGTCGAACGGCAGCTTCGGTCTCTGGGGCGTGGGCGGCGACGACGGCTGGCTCGACGCCTATGTCACCGACTTCCTCACCCGAGCGCGCGAGCAGGGCTACAGCGTGCCGGAACGCGCCTTCGATATGGCCCTGGATAACCTGCGCAATCGTCTCGCCTATGTGCCGGACTTCAGTGACGGCGGTGAGGATATCGCCTATGCACTTTACGTCCTCGCCCGCAACGGTCGCGCCGCCATCGGCGACCTGCGCTATTACGCTGAGACAAAGCTCGACGACTTTGCCACGCCGCTCGCCAAGGCCCAGCTCGCTGCCGCGCTCGCACTCTATGGCGACCGGCCGCGTGCCGATGCCGTCTTTGGCGTCGCCGTCGCGATGCTTGAAACCGGCGATGAGGAGACGACCTGGCGTGCCGACTTCGGCTCGGGTCTGCGCGACGGTGCT
>JBGSKP010000668.1:0-2427 GCA_041741175.1 Thiocapsa sp.
CGCGGCATGGACGATCTGGACGCTTTGGCTCTGGCGGCGCAGGCACCGACTCAATCGGCTGCGCCCCCCGGATTCGAACTCCCCACAGACGACACGCGACTGCAAACTCAGCCGGCGGTGCCAACCGGTGGCCGGGCGTCGCGAACCGGCGAGCCGGCGGATCGCAGCCAGCGAATGGTCTATCTGTGCGACGACGATCCTGATCTTGCCGCGCAGTTGGCCGGACAGCTCGGTTGTTTCGGCTACCAGGTCAGGGCATTTACCAGCCTGGACGCACTGCGTGCAGCGATCCACAGCGAGCGACCGGCCGCGATGATCCTGGACATCGTCTTCCCCGGGGACGACAACGCCGGACCGAAGTTGCTCACCGAGCTGAGCACCGAGTCGGCGCAGACGATCCCCTGCATCTTCATCTCCTGTCGCGATGACTTTCGCGGCCGTCTGCAGGCCGTGCGTGCCGGCGGCAGTGCCTATTGCACCAAACCGATCAAGACGGTCGAGATGCTGGAGTTTTTGGATCGCCTCACCAATCCGCATCCGCCCGAGCCGATCAACGTGCTGGTCGTGGACGACGACCGGGAGCTGGCCCAATTCCATGCCACGGTTCTGGAGGAGGCCGGCATGGTCGCCAAGCCGGTGAGTGATCCCGAACAGGTGTTGAGTCTGCTCGACTCCTTCGATGCCGATCTGGTGTTGATGGACATGTACATGCCGGAGTGCTCCGGACCCGAGCTGTCGCGAATCCTGCGCCAGATGCCGGGGCATCTGAGTCTGCCGATCATCTACGTGTCCTCCGAAACGGACGTGGAGCGCCAGCACAAAGCGCTTGCGGTCGGGGCCGACGGATTCCTGACCAAGCCGATCGAGCCGGCACGCCTGGTCGCGGAGGTCAGCCTGCGTGCCGAGCGCATGCGCATCCTGCACTCGCTGATGGTCCGCGACGGCCTGACCGGGCTATTCAATCACAACGCCATCATGCAGTTTCTCACCGTCGCCGTGGCGAACGCACGCCATACGGGCACCCCCTTGTGTTTCGCCATGATCGACGTCGATCACTTCAAGTCGGTCAACGACACCTACGGCCATCCGACCGGCGACCAGGTGCTGATGGCATTGAGTCGAACGCTGCGCCTGCGCCTGCGCGACGACGATTTGGTGGGGCGCTACGGCGGAGAGGAGTTCGCCGTGGTCTTGAGCGGCGTGGACGTCGAGCAGGCCAAACGGATTCTCGATGCCTTGCGTACCAGCTTCGCCGGCGTGGCCTTTTACTCGGACGGGCAGGAATTTCGCTGCACCTTCAGCGTCGGGGTGTCGGATTTTCCGACCTTCGAGCACCCGGACGCCATGACCGAGGCCGCCGACCGGGCGCTCTATTGGGCCAAGAAAGCCGGCCGCAACCGGGTTGAGATTGCCCTGGTTCAGGATGCCCAACCCGAGCAGACTGCCGAGCCGACCAACAACACCGATCCTGCGCCCGCAACCGGCAGGGCGATTGAAGGCGCACAGGGGACCGCCGATGGAGCTTAAGCGCGCCATGCCCGACGACGATGCCGCAGCAGGCCGGCCCATGGATCATCCCGGGGATCATGCCGGGGATCGCAGCGAGCAGGCGACCGACCCAAACGAGCTGGATCAGGTCCTGGAGCGGCGTCGCTTGGCGAGCTATCAGGTCGTCGAGGTCGAGACCGCCAGGATCAAGCTCGTGATCTTCGTCGTCGGGCAGGCACTGCTCGCCCTCCCGGCGCGTACATTGGTGGAAATCCTCCCGCTGACCACGATCCACTTTGTCCCGGGCTGTCCGCCGGCGCTGGAAGGAATCATCAATGTGCGCGGCGACATCGCCTCGGTAATCCGTTTCGGCGATCTGCTCGCGATGGACCATGCCCCATCGACCCGGGGAGCCGCCATCCTGCTCGGTCAGGGCAAGGTCATGCGCAGCGGGCTGCGGGTGGATCGCGTCGAAGACGTCCTGGACGTCGCGGAGGCGTCCATCAGGCACCCGCCGGACAGCCTGCCGGAGCCCTTGCGCGGGCTCGCCACCGGGGTGTTCGAGCACCTTGGACAAGTCGTGATCCTGCTCGATCTGGACCGCGTCTTTCAGATCCTGTTGACCGGGCCGAGGTAACCGGGATGGAGCACACACGCGATGTAACAGAGCACGGCCGTCACGGCGGGGTCAACCTGGTCGTCTTCGCCGTCGGGGCATTGCGCTTCGCCGTCGAATCCCGTCACGTCCAGGGCGTCGTCGATCTCGCCCCAGATCCGATGTCGAATCCGATGTCGAATCCGGGACGGCATCAGGCGTGGAATCAGACCACCGACCAGGCGACGCACGCGCCGGCACTGGCTGATCTGCTCGGGCTCGCCCCCGCGTTGGCAGCGACACCGCAACCTCGCGAGCGACTGCTGCGGCTCAGGGGCGGGGCC
>JBGSKP010000669.1:0-18077 GCA_041741175.1 Thiocapsa sp.
CGGCGCCGTTTCAGAAATCGGCGGCCAAGTGTCTTATTGAGCAGGAGCTTCCACTGCGACAGGGGCAGCCGGGGCAGCCACTTCAGCCGGCGTCCAAGCATTGCCCGACAACGAGAAGGCATAGACGTGAACGGCAAGCGCAATGACGAGCAGTGCGGCGAACATCGGGATCAACCAAGTCGCAGGATTCACCACCAACCAAATACGATAGTCCTGCTCAAGAGGCTTATAGTCGAATACGTTCATGGGTCTCTCCTCTTAGAACCAGGGATTGGCTGCAATGATGAACAGATGCACCAGCGCGGCTAGGCCGACATATGCGGTGTAGGTGATCTTGAACTGCTCGTGAAATTCTTTCGCCTGCTGTTCGGTGAGACCCGAAAGGCTTGCTTGCTCGGCCATCGTTAAAGCTCCGTACTGGAGTGAGAAAATTCGCCGCCGATATCGATCGGGTGGCGAGCCTCCGTGGCACCGACTACAGCCACGAAACACGCTTGCGTTCCTTTTGTCCGGAACATTCGGACTGTCATGCTGTCCTTGTGTGTCATCTTAGCTTGACAGCAGAGAATGTCAAGTTTGTTTTACATAAAAATCGGAAGGGAATTGGGCAGCGCCGGTCCAGGTCGATCCGGGGACGCAGTTGGGCGTCTACACACACTGCTGCGGGCGACGGATCTCGGGGTGCGAGGACGGGGGTACGGGGCGGTGGACGGCGCCATGCGATTGCCGGTCGCTGATCCGGAGAAGAAAAATCGCGCACCGGGATGTCATGCGAAGCGTGCTGCGGGGTGGCGGGCAGGCAGGACGCCTTCCCGCGAGAGAGCTCTCAGAACAATAACTTGCGCAAAAAACCAAAGGCAGCGATGAGCGCCACCGCGGTGACCGCGACCTTGGCCATATAAAAAATCATGGATCGGAAGGGCCGTAAATTGGGCAGCTCGGGAGTTGTGACGGTCACGTCCGCCGGCGTTGGATCCGACAACGGCGCGGACGTCACCGCGGCAGCCTCACCGACAGGCGCCGAATCCGCCCCCCCGACCCGGGGGGCGGCGGAGACGAATTGGTAGGGCGAAGTATTGGAGACCTTGAAGAAGAGGATCTCCCCGTCGTCGTCTTCTCGTTCGATCACGACGATCTCGGTACCGAGGCCGAGTCCCTTCTCGGCGGCGAACTCCAGCGCAAATGCCTCGGCCGTTTCCGCCTCGCCCTTGACCTCCCATGACTTGGGTTTGTCGGGCCAGGTCCTCTTTGCAGCATATTTCACGGGCGCTTCCTCACGGCAGACTGACGTTGAGTCCGGAGACGAGCGGGTCGGCGTCTCCCTAGAATTTGCCGGGGATTGTATGGCTCGACTGCTCGCTTGTCACCGGCCAGCGCAGGGGGTGTCGCGAACAGGCGGAAAGGCGGAAGACGAACGCTGCGTGAGTCGGCCCCGATAACGACAGAGCAGACAGTCTGACGGATCGCTTTGGCGTCCATCCCTGGACAACGGAGTCAGCGACCAAGGCCGGCCGGAGCCGGATGGATCATGCTTCCCCGACGGGATGCATCTGGGACTGGAGGTAGTTCTGGAGTCCGACCTGCTCGATCAAACTGAGTTGTTGCTCAAGCCAGTAGGCATGGTCTTCTTCAGTATCGCGAAGAAGCTGCTCCAAAATCGCGCGCGTCTGGAAGTCGCGCGCCTGCTCGCAGCAGACAATGGCTTCCTTCAAGGCTGCCGAGACGCTGTACTCAAGCTCCAGATCGTTGGCGAGCATCTCCGGCACGCTGGAGCCGATATTGAGCCCGTCGCGTTGACTCAAATCCGGCGTGGCCTCGAGAAAAAGCATGCGCCGGATCAGCATGGAGGCGTGCTCCTTCTCCTCCGCCGTCTCGTGGTCGATGCGTGCGAAGAGCTTCGCGTAGCCCCAGTCCTCATACATACGCGAGTGAATAAAGTACTGATCGATTGACGCCAACTCGCCGGCCAGCAGACTTTGCAGTCGAGCGATAACGTCGGGGTTGCCTTTCATAGTGTCAGTCTCCGGGGTGCATACAGATGACCTGAGGATCGAAACCGAACAGGGTCAGATCGCCGATTCAAGATAGTTGGGCAGACCGACACTCTGGATCAGCGAGAGCTGCGTTTCGATCCAGTCGATGCGTTCCTCGCTGGCCTCCTGCAACTCCTCCAAGTGGTGCCGGCTGACGAAATCACCATGCGCCTCGCAGTGAGCGATTGCCGCCAGCACGGCGTCCCGATAGCGCCCCTCCATGACGAGGTCGCAGCGCAGCACCTCCGGAACGTCCTCTCCGATGAGCAGCTTGCCGAGGTCCTGCAGGTTCGGCAAACCCTCCAGGAAGAGCACGCGCTCGACGATCCGGTCGGACTCTTTCATCACCTCGATCGAGGCATGGTAGACATGCTTCTCCAGGGTCTCGAAGCCCCAGTGACCGAGCATGCGTGCGTGAAGGAAGTACTGGTTGATCGCGGTGAGCGATTCCTTAAGCACCGCGTTGTGATGCTGATTGATGGATGGGTCTGTCTTCATCTGGATTCGCCCTGTCGGGAAGTGTGGGTAGAGCATTGAAAAGATCGGTTGACTCAAATGCGAATAATTCCTATTATTTCGTCAGAGTCAAGTGAAACAAAGGAGCGGGTTCATGTACGTTTGCGTCTGCCAGGCTGTCACAGACCGCCAGATCATTGCCGCTGCGGAGCGCGGCACCGCGCGGCTCGTTGAGCTCAGGAGAGAGCTGGGCGTCCCGGGAAGTTGCGGGCGATGTGCCCGCTGCGCAAGGGAGTTGCTCCTGAACGTCATCGCCGAACGCCGCTCTGCGACCGTTCCACTGCCCGTCCCGAGCTAGGCGCCGCCGACACCCTGTCGGTTTGGTTCAGACCCGCGCCTGGCATCCGCAGGCATTTGCGGATCGGTATGCCGCAACCGACCCGTCCCGGCCTAGATCCGCCCCACCCCTGATCCAACAGCGGCATGAAGCGGGCCGCCGCATGCACCCCCTCTTGATCGCCCGCCCGCCTTGATCGCCCGCCGGCCTCCGCGTCTTGATCCCCCACAGGTCTCGAAGCTGCGTCTTTCCGCCTGACGTCGCGATCCTAATCGAGCTACTATCGCATCCGGCAAACCGAGGCGATACCGCATCGACATCGACCGCACCCGATACCAACAACTTCGACGAGCCAGTTCTCAGCCCCCCGATCGTGCCGCCCATACCTGCGCTCGACAGCATTTGCCGACTGCCGCAGCTGGCGATCGGCCTATCCTCCCGGCGCTCATGCACGGATCCGTAGACGACCGCCCGGAGCCGCGTGGCATCGGCAACCTGATCGCGGTAGAGACCCCTGGAGGGCCCGATGAGATATTCGAGCAACATCCTCATCCCCGTGTTGATCGCGCTGCTGACGGTCGCGGCCTGGGCGCTCCTGAACCGGCCGGCGGAAGAGCCGCACTGGCCGAATCGGCTTCAGGGATTCTCCTTCGCACCCATGCGGGCCGACCACGACCCAGCCAAGAAAACCTTCCCTACGACCGAGCAGATCGACGAGGATCTCGCCCTGTTGCAGGGCACTGTTCACGCCGTGCGGACATACACCGTCGAGAGCACATTGGCGGCCATTCCCGGTCTCGCCGCGGCGCGCGGCCTGAATGTCAACCTGGGCGCCTGGATCGGCGCGGATCTCGATGCCAACGAGGTCGAGCTCGCGCGTCTCGCCGAGATCCTACGCAAGGGTTATCGCAATCTGGTCCGCGTGATGGTCGGCAACGAGGCCATCCTCAGAGAGGACATCTCGGTCTCGGAACTCTCCGCTTACCTGGATCGCGTACGCAAACTGACCTGGATCCCGGTCAGTACCGCCGAGCCCTGGCATGTCTGGCTCAAGTATCCGGAGCTGGCCGAGCATGTGGACTTCATTACGGTCCACCTGCTGCCCTATTGGGAAGGCGTCCCGGTTGACCAAGCCGTCGACTATGCGATCGAGCGCTTCGAAGACGTCAAACGCGCCTTTCCCGATAAAGTGGTGATCATCGGCGAGGTCGGCTGGCCCAGCAACGGGCGGCGCAACCGTGGTGCCGAGGCGTCGCTCGCCAATCAGACCCGGTTCCTGCGTCGCTTCCTCGCCTATGCCGAGCAGGAGGGCTATGTCTACTATGTAATGGAAGCCTTCGATCAGACCTGGAAGACCAGGATAGAGGGCGCCACCGGGGCCTATTGGGGCGTCTACAACACCGACCGCGAGCCGAAATTCACCTTCACCCAACCAGTGGTGCGCATTCCTCACTGGCAGGAGCTGGCCGGCATTTCGATCGTCATGGCCGTCCTGCTTCTGGTTTTTCTTTACCGCGACAGCTCGAGTCTTTCAAGCCGAGGAAAAGGTTTTCTCGCTTTGGTGATGTATGCCATCTCAACCGCTGCGGTCTGGATCGTCTACGACTACACGCGGCTCTATATGACCCCGGCAACGGCCATCGTCGGCATCCTGCTGCTGATCGGCGGTATCGGCGTGATCGTTTTGATCATGGCCGAGACCCACGAATGGGCCGAATCACTCTGGTTGCGCAAGTGGCGACGCCCCTTCCCGCTGCACGCCGTGGCCGACGCGGATCTGCCCTTCGTCTCGATTCATGTGCCGGCCTACAACGAGCCGCCCGAGCTGTTGGTCGAGACGCTCGACGCACTGGCCGAGCTGAGTTATCCGCGATTCGAAGTCCTGGTCATCGATAACAACACCAAGGATCCCGCCGTCTGGCAGCCCGTGCAAACCCACTGCGAACGGCTGAATGCGCGCCTCGGCGCGCGTTTCCGCTTCTTCCATGTCGATCCGCTCGCCGGCTACAAAGCCGGCGCACTGAATTTCGCGCTGCGCGAGACCGACCCCAGAGCCGAAGTCGTCGCCGTCATCGATGCTGATTATGTCGTGCGGCCGCTCTGGTTGAGGGATCTGATCCCGGCCTTCGCAGATCCCCGGGTCGCCATCGTGCAGGCCCCGCAGGATTATCGCGACGCCGATCAGAACGCTTTCAAGGCGATGTGTATGGCCGAGTATCGCGGTTTCTTCCGCATCGGGATGGTCACGCGCAACGAGCGCAATGCGATCATTCAACACGGCACCATGACCATGATCCGCCGCCAGACGCTCGACGCGGTGGGCGGCTGGGCCGAGTGGTGCATCACCGAGGATGCGGAGCTGGGCCTGCGTCTGTTCGAAGCCGGGCACAAGGCGTTCTACATCCCCTGCACCTATGGGCGCGGCCTGATGCCGGACACCTTCGCGGATTTCAAGAAACAGCGCTATCGCTGGGCTTATGGGGCCGTGCGGATCCTCAAGCACCATCGTCGCGCGTTTCTGGGAACGCAACAGACGACGCTCTCCGCCGGCCAGCGGTACCACTTCGTCGCCGGCTGGCTACCCTGGTTCGCTGACGGCTTCAATCTGCTGTTCAACTTTGCCGCGCTGGCCTGGTCAGTGGCCATGGTGATGTTCCCGCTCCAGGTGACGCCACCCTACATGAGCGTCGCGCTCATCCCCCTGGTCCTGTTCGTCTTCAAAATCTCCAAGAGCTTCCTGCTCTACCGGCGTCGTGTCACCGCGACCCTGCGGCAGAGCTTCGCCGCCGGCATTGCCGGGCTCGCTCTGTCGCATACCATCGCCCGAGCCATGTTCGGTGGTCTCTTCTCGGGCGGTCTGGGCTTCTTTCGGACACCCAAGCTGGCACAGGCTCCGGCATTCATTCGCGCGCTGGCCGACGCGCGCGAAGAAGGTCTCTTCGTGGTCGCCTTCTGGCTTGCCGCCGCCCTGATGCTGCTGCGCTATGACGCCTACATGCTCGATCTGCGGATCTGGGTTGCGGTGCTTATCGTCCAGTCGATCCCTTATCTGGCGGCGGTCGTCGTCTCCTTGATCAGCGCCGCGCCGAGGCTGCCGGCGCGCCTCGTCGGACCCATGCCGGATATGACGGTCGTCGATCAGCATGAGAAGGCGAGCAAGCCGAAGAAGGTGCAGATCTGAGGAGGGCTCGGCGCAGACGCGTTCGAGGCAGGATTCAAGCCTAATATCAGGGTTATTCCGAATTAGGGTTTACCCTATACGGGATTTCCCGTATCCTGGAAACCAGTTATCAACAGACCGCTGTCCGGGTGCCGGTTAGGGTGCCCACCGGTCGATCGCAGAACTGGTTCGCTCTATGACGAAGTCACTGATCGTCGCCTCTTTAGGTGTGTTTCTCTTTGCCTCGGGTCCGGATGCCGAGGCCCGCGTTAAACCCGGCCACTCGCAAAAAGGCGTCGCCTCCTTCTACCACGACAGCCTGCATGGCCGAAAGACCGCCAGCGGCCAGATCTATAACAAGAACATCCCCAGCGCGGCCCACAAGACGCTGCCACTCGGCAGCAAGGTCAAGGTCACCGACACCAAGACCGGAAAGAGCATCGTGGTGCGCGTCAACGATCGCGGACCCTTTGTCGATGGCCGCATCATCGATCTGTCACGCAGCGCCGCCAGCGCGCTCGGAATGATCAAAAAAGGGCTCGCCAAGGTCGAAGTCGAGGTCCTGAGCGTCCCAAAGGCGCGCGGATCCTAATTCGGCAAAACCGGGACCATCACGCCCGACACAGGTTTATTCCCAACGGAATAACCAGGCTGCCAGGCCGAGGAAAAGCACCGCAAGCCCGGCCAGAAGACCGATCTGCGGGAGGATCTGCGCCACGCCAGCCCCGTCGATCATGACCGCCCGAGCCCCCTCGACAATGTGCGTCAGCGGCAAGACGCGAGAAAGGGCTTGGGCGGGTCCGCTCGCCCCCTCCATCGAGAACCAGACACCCGACAACAGCAGCATCGGCCAGGAGATGAGGTTGAGCAGTCCGTCGGCAACCTCCTCCGTGCGCAGTCGGGACGCCACGATCAGACCCAGGCTGATCAGACAGAGCGCGCCCGTGACATAGACCAGAACGAGCGCGAGGTAAGATCCAAGCATCGTAAAATCCAGCAGCAGACTCGCCCCGAGATACACCACTAGACTCGCCCCGAGCACGACCATCAGGCGCGACATCACCTGCGCGGACAGAAACTCCCATGGACTGAGCGGGGTGGCCTTCAACCGCCGCAAGACGCCGTTCTTGCGGTAGCGCACGATCACCCAGCCGACACCCCAGAGGCTGGAGAACATGATGTTCATCGCCAACACGCCGGGCAGCACCCAGTCGACATAGCTCAGCGCAGCGCCACTGACCTCGCGACGCTCCGGGACAGGGCCGACCTTCTCACCCGATTCAGCCAGTAAGAGACGCTCCACCAGGTAGCCGTTGGCCGAGGTCGAATTGACCCAGTAGGCCGGCGCCTCGCGCAGGTCCAGCAACAGATCCAACTGATGACGCTCGACCTTGCCGATGGCCACGTCGGGCTGATCCACAGGAATGAACTGGATGTGTTCGGTCTGCAGGAACGGCCAGGCGGCGCTCGCCGACCTGGTCTCGCCGGCAACCACACCAACCTTGAACAGATCCTGCGGCTCGCTGCTGAAAATGAACGCGAAGGCCAACACCATCATAATCGGCATCAGGATGTTCCACGACAGCCCGGCGCGATCACGATAGAACTCGCGGTTGCGCGCGATCAGGATCGTTACAATACGTCGCCACATAATGGTTAAATCAGTCAGCAGGGAAGCGCGGAAGATCAGGACCGAAGATCATGCCCGGTTAATTTCAGGAACAGATCCTCGAGATTCGGCGTCGCCACACGCAGGTCGCTCAGGTCGGCGCCCACCTGCTCCAGTTCGGTCAGCATCGGCGGAACCTCGTCCGTAAAGAGCTCGATGGTGCCGTCCCGGCGCTCTGCCCGCGCCGGCAGCCCAACCGCTTCGGGCCACGCGGACGCCGGCAGACGAATCACAGTCGCGGGGAAGTGATCGCGTACCAGACGCTGCGGTTGTCCTTCGGCGATGATCCGCCCCCGGTCCACGATGGCGACGCAATCGCACAGCCGCTCGGCCTCCTCCATATAATGGGTGGTCAGCACGATGGTCTTGCCGCGACGCCGCACGGTTTCGATCAGGCCCCAGAAGTTACGTCTGGACTGGGGATCCAAGCCGGTCGTCGGCTCGTCGAGAAAGACCAGGTCCGGATCGTTGACCAGGGCGATCGCCAACAGCAGACGCTGGCGCTGACCGCCGGAGAGCTTACGGGTATCACGATCGAGGATCTCCGCGAGGTTGCACAGCCGGATCAACTCATCGCGGTCTGCCGTGCGCCGATAGAGGCTGGCGAACATGGCCAGCGACTCGCGCACCGTCTGAAAATCCTGCAGCGCGGTGGCCTGAAACTGGATTCCGACGGATTCACGATAGCGCCGGTCAAGCGGACGCCCGCGGTACAGGACGCTCCCCGAGGTCGGGGTTTGGATCCCCTCGAGCATTTCCATGGTCGTCGTCTTGCCGGCACCGTTCGGACCTAGGAGGCCAAAACACTGACCCGGCTCGACACAAAAGCCGATGCCATCCACGGCACGCACACCAGGATAGACCCGGACCAGATCATGGGCTTCAAGCAGACTCTTCACAGGCCCCCGCTAAACGCGCGTCGCGCATCCGGTCCCGGCGAGCGTCGGCACCCGACGTGGCTCGCGGAGAAGTCCGCCTGCGGTGAATCGCGGCTCACCGCCATATTTTGGCTGAACGCGGTCGGCATACTTGTCTACCTCGCCATGCTCGCGGCCTGCGCCGCACCGAGAATCGTCGAGCCGGCCAATTCAACCCTGCGACCGACACAACTGGACATCGAGGGAGCGATCATGGATGACGGTTATCGACTCCCTTTGCAGATCTGGTCCGCTGCCGGCACGCCTGCGATTGTGTTACTCGGGCTGCACGGATTCAACGACTACGCCAACGCCTTCGCACCCCTGGGCCAAGCACTCGCCCAAAGCGGCATCACCACCTATGCCGTCGACCAGCGCGGTTTCGGTGCAACCGCCCTGCCCGGGCGCTGGCACGGCAGCACGCGCCTCGCCGCCGATCTGCGTCATCTGGTCGATCTGCTTCGCGCACGCCACCCGGATGCCCGTCTCTATGTGGCCGGCGAGAGCATGGGCGGCGCGGTCGTTCTCGCTGCCTCCGCGGCCGGCCCCTTGCCCGCCGACGGGATCATTCTGATCGCGCCCGCCATCTGGTCACGCGACACCATGCCATGGTACCAGCGCCTGGCGTTGGACGGTGCCGTCCGCACCCTGCCCTGGTTGAAGCTAACGGGTGAAGGCGTGCGCATCAGCCCGTCTGACGACGTGCAGATGCTACGCGAGATGGGCCGAGATCCACTCGTGATCAAAGCAACCCGCGTCGATGCACTTTGGGGCATCACCGATCTGATGGATCGCGCCCATGCGGCGGCATCGCACATCCAGACCCCGGCACTGCTGCTCTATGGCGAACAGGACCAGATCATCCCGAAAAACGCCTTTTGTCGATTCCTGAAGACCTTGCCCGCCGCAACGCCCGGCCTGAGGTTTGTCCTCTACCAGCGCGGATGGCACATGCTCCCGCGCGACCTGCAAGGCGAGCGCGCGCGGGAGGACGTAAGGGCATGGCTCATGAATCCAAAGGCGCCGTTGCCGTCCGGCGAAGACACAGCGCCGCACAGTGATCGCGTGAGCGCCTTCTGCAATAGGCCGAGCACGCCAAGGCGTGGGCTTGGCTGGGCCCGTGACCCTGCGGCATAACGGTGCCGCATCATTGGCCAGGACGGTCAGTGGGTTCTATCATGGCGGATCTTCGGCCGGATGCGGGATCGCAAACGGCGCGATCGATGTCATATATCAGGCGTTGAATTCTGAACACTTTATCGACCGGAGAGCCCATGCCCTTTACACGACGTCGTTTTACCCAAACCCTGCTTGGCGCCTTGGGCGTCGCGATGATCCCGCTGCGCCCCGCGGCGGCCAACCTGGTCGAAGGCCGTGACTGGCGCGCCATCTCCCCGCCTCAGCCGGGCGGGGATCCCAACACCGTCGAGGTTCTCGAATTCTTTTCCTACGGCTGCCCGCATTGCATGACACTCAATCCGGTGATCAAGCCTTGGGCCGCCGAATTGCCGAAGAGTGTCACCTTCAAACGCATGCCGGTTTCATTCGGGCGCGCTGCCTGGTCCAATCTAGCACGGCTCTATTTTGCACTGGAGTACAGTGGCGACCTGGAGCGCCTGGATCAATCGGTGTTCGAAGCGCTTCACATCGAACGGACCAAACTCTACACAGAAAAAGAAATCTTCAAGTGGCTCGAATCCAAAGACGTTGACATCAAGACCTTCGAGCCGCTCTTCAACTCGTTCGCCGTCGAGACCCAGCTGAAACGCAGCGACACCCTGGTCGATCGTTTTCGCGTCGACGCGGTCCCCATGATCACGGTCGGCGGGCGCTATGTCGTCGTGGGACAGGAAGCCCGGAGCCTGCCGGACCTGCTCGCGATCGCCGATGAGCTGATCCTGATGGCGCAGGCACAGACCGCAGCAGGTTGAGCAAGCTGGCCCCCGAGAGGTCGCCATGACCGCGCACCCCTCGTCGCGTGCCGGGTCGGCGGCGATCCCCGATGGGCATCCAGCCAGCGCAGGGGCAGCGACCGCAGAGCGCGTCTCGACCGGATTGCGCGCGCTTGATCTCGTCCTCGACGATCTGCGGATCGGGGACAACGTCGTCTGGCGAATCGACAATATCGAGGACTATCGCGGCTTCGTCGATCCATTCGTGGCCGCCGCGGTGGCGCGCGAGCGGTCCATCGTCTATCTGCGTTTCGGTCAGCATGCACCCCTGGTTGCGCCCGGACCGCGGATCAAGATCGTCTCGATCGACGCCTTACGCGGCTTCGAGGCGTTCACCCGCCACGTCTATCAGTTGATTACGGACTACGGACGGGGCGCCTTCTACGTCTTCGACTGTCTGT
This sequence comes from Thiocapsa sp., assembly GCA_041741175.1. Taxonomy (GTDB): domain Bacteria; phylum Pseudomonadota; class Gammaproteobacteria; order Chromatiales; family Chromatiaceae; genus Thiocapsa. The sequence continues at coordinate 10,926 of JBGSKP010000669.1, forward strand.
CCGATCTGCTCTCCGCCTGGGCCACCGACCTGATGGTCGGCAACCTCTTCCAGGTCATCTGCCCCTATCTCTATCGGCTCGATACAGTCGCTTATTTCGGGCTCCTCTCGCGCAGCCACTGCTACACGACAATGGCGCGCATCCGCGACACCACGCAGGTCCTGATCGACGTGCGCCGCGCCGACAGCGCCTGCTATGTGCAGCCCGTCAAGGTGTGGCAGCGTCAGTCGCCGACCATGTTCCTGCCGCACATCCACGCCGGCGAGACCTTTCGCCCGGTCATCGACAGCAGCGATGCAACCCGCTTACACGCGGATCTGGAGCGGCGCAAAGGCGAAACGGCGGAACGCCACCTCGATTACTGGGACCGACTCTTCCTGGATGCCGCCGAGGTCCTCAGCCAGGACATCGGCGGCGAACAACGCGGCGCCCTGCTGGAGCAGCTTTACCCAATTCTGATCAGCCGGGACGAACGCATCATTGCGCTCGCCCGCCGCTATCTTGGCTTACAGGATCTGATCGATCTGCGCGCCCGGATGATCGGCAGCGGCTATATCGGCGGCAAAGCGGTCGGCATGCTGCTGGCGCGCCAGATCCTGCTTCAGGACGACCCCGCGTGCTGGGAACGTCACCTGGAACCGCACGACTCCTTTTTCCTGGGTTCCGACGTCTACTATTCGTACCTGGTCCACAATGGCTGGTGGCCCCGGATCATGCGGCAACGCACCGAGGCGGGCTATTTCCACGAGGCCAAGTCGCTGCGCGAGGACATGCTGCGCGGGCAGCTCCCCGATGAGATCCGGCTGGAGCTCGAACGCATGCTCGACTACTTCGGGCAGTATCCCATCCTGGTGCGCTCGAGCAGCCTGCTTGAGGACGGCTTCGGCAACGCCTTCGCCGGCAAATACGAAAGTCTCTTCCTGGTCAATCAGGGATCGCCCGAGCAACGCCTGGCCCAACTGCAGGAAGCCATCTGTCAGGTCTTCGCCAGCACCATGAGCGAGGACGCACTGACCTATCGGCGCCAACGCGGGCTGGCCGATCTGGAAGAGCCGATGGCCCTGTTGCTGCAACGCGTCTGCGGGCGCTATCACGGGCGCTACTATTTCCCGGACGCGGCCGGCGTGGGTGTCTCGCGCAACACCTTCGTCTGGGAGGAATCGATGGACCCGACTGCCGGCATGGTTCGACTGGTTATGGGATTGGGGACGCGCGCAGTCGACCGCATCGAGGGTGATCACGCCTGTGTGGTCGCGCTGGATCAACCCCACAAGCGCCCCTTTCGCGATCGCGACGACGCCGTGCGCTTCTCGCAGCACGACATCGATGTGCTCGACATCTCCGACAACCGTCTCAAGACGCTCGCTGTGCGCCACCTGACCGGCGATCCGGAGCTGCCGCTACGCTGGTGCGCCGAACTCGACCGCGAAGCCACCCAGCGCTCCAGGGAACGATCCGCAGAGCGCGCAGGCAGCGATCCGGTCTGGCGTATCACCTTTACCCCGCTCCTGCGCGACACGCCATTCGTGAAGCTGATGCAGCGCCTGCTGCAGACGCTCGAAGCGGCCTACGCCTACCCGGTCGATGTCGAGTTCACCCTGCATTTAGCCGCGAACGGCACACCCTCGTTCAGTCTAGTCCAGTGCCGACCGCTGCAGACACTTGGACATAATCAGCGCGTGGAGCTACCGAACGCGGTGCCGACTCAGCGACTCTTCTTTGCCACGGACGGGCATTTCATGGGCGGCAACATCGATCAGCCGATCAGCCGCATCATCCAGGTCGATGGGGCGCGTTACAGCGCCTTGACCAGCGTTCAGAAGTTCGCGGTCGCCCGCCTGGTCGGCCATCTGAACCGACGCATCGCCGATCGCGACGACTGCCCGACCCTGCTCATCGGGCCGGGCCGCTGGGGCACCAGTTCGCCCGAACTCGGGGTGCCGATCCGCTTCGCCGACATCAGCCGGGTTGCGGTCATCGCCGAGGTCGCCGAGTTGGGCGAAGGCATGGTGCCGGATCTCTCGTTCGGATCGCACTTTTTCCAGGACCTGGTCGAGTCTCAGATCGCCTATGTCGCCCTCTTCCCGCGGCGCGGCGAATCCAGCTACAACCCGGCCTGGCTGACCGCGCTGCCCCCATCGCTGCGCCTCCCGCTGGGGCCCGAGGAGCCGCCCGACGAGGCGGTCGCCTCGGCCGTCGCCCTGCTTGATGTTCGCGAGACAGGACTGCGCGTGGTTGCGGATGTCCTGCTGCAGCGGCTGATCTGTTATCAGAGCGAGTCTGAGTGAGTGGGCGAAACCGGCCCCTGCCCGGCGCAATCGATACGTGCACTTCAGGCCGGAGCCGCGTGATTTCCATTCAGGCTCAATCGGTCCCCGAGATGCCCATCCCGGCCCTGACGCAGCGCAGCAGTCCATAGTCGTAGCGCCCCTCGAACGCCTCGAAGATTGGCTTCAGGCTCATCACTGATTCCTCGGGCAAACGATCGATCGCCAGCTCGATGGTGCGGATCGTTTCGGCATCAAGCGCCAACACATCCTGGACGCGGAGCTCGCCTTCTTCGATACAGCGCGACAGATGTGTGTAGACCGTACTGAGCTTCAACTCACGGCGCTCGGCGATCGCCTCCAGGCTGAGCCCGGAACGAAACAGCGCAAGGGTCTCCACAATGGTGTCGCTCAATCCCGCGTCCGCGGCTCGAGCCGTCCTCGCGACAGGGCGCTCGGACGGCAACGTCGGCCGACTCGAGGGCCGGCCATGCTGCGTCTCGTGCATGGCGAGCACCTTCAGAAAGCCATCGCCGAGCTGCTTGAGTTTCACCTCGCCGACCCCGCTGATCCGGCTCATCTCGGCACGATTGCGCGGGCGGTAGGTCAGGATCTCGCGCAGCGTGGCATCGCTGAAGATGTGATAGGCCGGCACATCGCGCTCCAGGGCCAGTTGGCGTCGGTAGTCACGCAGTGACTGCCAGAGTGCCCGTGCCTCCGGATCGGCCGGGGGCTCGGTCGCGGGCCGCCGGCCCGCACCGCCTGCATGCTTGCGGTCCGGATCCTGACGCAACTGGATACGGCGCTCCCCGCGCAACAGGGGGCGACTCTGCTCGGTCAGCCGCAAGGCGCCATGCCCGTCGATATCAACGGCGATCAATCCCGCGGCAACCAATTGGCGGAACACGGATTTCCACTGATCCGCAGTCAACTCCTGCCCGATACCGAAGGTGGTCACCTGATCGTGACCGAAGCGGCGGATGCGTTCGTTGTTCTTGCCCAGCAGCACATCGACCAGATAGCTGCTGCCGAACCGTTGTCCGGTCCGATAGATGCACGACAGCGCTTTCTGCGCCGCCAGCGTGCCGTCCCAGGTGGCGACAGGCTCAAGACAGGTATCGCAGTTGCCGCAGGGTTTCGCCAGCGGCTCGCCGAAATAGCCCAATAACACCTGTCGCCGGCATTCGGTGGTCTCGCAGAAGCCGAGCATGCTGTCGAGCTTCTGCATCTCCACACGCTTGAAGCGCTCCTCCGCCGTGGAGTCTTCGATCATGCGGCGCAGCATCACCACATCGCCCAGCCCATAGGTCATCCAGGCGTCTGCCGCCTGACCGTCGCGCCCCCCACGCCCGGTTTCCTGATAGTACGCCTCCAGGCTTTTGGGCAGATCCAGATGCGCGACGAAACGCACGTCCGGCTTGTCGATCCCCATCCCGAAGGCGATCGTCGCGACGATGATGATGCCCTCCTCGCGCAGAAAACGCGCCTGATGCGTGCGACGCGTCTCGGCCGGGAGACCGGCGTGGTAGGGCAAGGCCACCATGCTCTGAGACTGCAGATGCGCTGCCGTCTCCTCGACCTTGCGTCGCGACAGACAGTAGACGATCCCGGCTTCGCCGGGATGCTCGGCCCGCAGGAAGGCGACAAGCTGCTGACGTGGGTTGGCCTTCTCGACGATACGATAGCGGATGTTCGGCCGATCGAAGCTGGAGACGAACTGCGCAGCCCGTTCAAGACCGAGACGCACCAGAATCTCCGCACGGGTCGGGGCATCCGCGGTCGCCGTGAGTGCCACGCGCGGCACCTGTGGCCAACGCTCGTGCAACAGATGGAGCTGGATATACTCGGGACGAAAATCGTGACCCCACTGCGAGACACAATGGGCTTCATCAATGGCGAAGAGTGCAACCTGAATACGATCGAGGAGCGCGAGAAACCGCTCGGTCAAGAGGCGTTCGGGGGCGACATACAGCAGGTCCAGCTCGCCGGTGCGCATTGCCTGCTCGACTGCCTGAGCCTCCTGCGGAGTCAGCGAGGAATTCAGGAAAGCCGCCCGCACCCCGAGTTGTCGCAGGGCGTCGACCTGATCCTGCATCAGGGCGATGAGCGGTGAGACCACGATCCCGACACCCGGCCGCAGCAGCGCAGGGATTTGGTAGCAGAGCGATTTGCCCCCTCCCGTGGGCATCAGCACCAGCGCATCGCCACCGGCGATCACCTGGTCGATGATGTCGGCCTGTGAACCGCGAAATCGGTCGTAGCCGAAGACACGATTGAGGATCTGCAGTGGCGTGTCGTCCATCTTCTCACTCCGCAAGGGCATCAGGCCGGATCATACCCTATTCGTGTAATTGTCAATCTCCAGCCCGATGGCATGCCGGCGCCGGGGTACCGCGTTGGGCCCTCGGCATTCGGGACCGGCACGGCAGACCCGCAGAGAAGCGCGATTCTGGTACCATTTCTGCGCCGCTCAGCGATGGATCCAGTCATGATTGAAGAGCCCACCCAGGCTGCCGTCGAAACCATGCTGCCAGAGGTTGTGGCCGCCGTCGATCTCGGCTCCAACAGCTTCCATATGATCGTGGCCCGTATCAACGATGGTCACATGCAGGTCACCGACCGTCTGAAGGAGATGGTCCGTCTTGGTGAAGGTGTCGGCGACGACAAGCAGCTCGACCCGCTGGTCGCCGAGCGGGCGCTGGCCTGTCTGGAACGTTTCGGCCAACGGCTGCGGGGGTTCCCGCCCGGCAGCGTCCGCGCGGTCGGCACCAATACGCTGCGTCAGCTCGACCCGAACAGCGATTTTCTGCCGCGCGCGGAGGCCGCGCTGGGCCACCCCATTGAGGTCATCGCCGGGCGTGAAGAGGCCCGACTCATTTACCTCGGCGTCGCCCACGACCTCGCGGCCGGAAACGACCGTCGTCTGGTCGTCGATATCGGTGGCGGCAGCACCGAGATCATCATCGGACTGGGTTTCTCGACCCGCATCCGCGAAAGCCTCTACATGGGCTGCGTGAGCATGTCGCGCCGCCATTTCCCTGACGGGCGCATCACGGCGCGGACGATGGAAAAGGCGGAGCTCACGGGAGCCCTCGAGGTCAGACCGGTGCGCGAGCTGTTTCGCCGCACCGGCTGGAAAACCGCGGTCGGCAGTTCCGGGACCATCAAGTCGATCGCGGCGGTGGTCGCGGCCGAGGGCTGGTGCGAGGATGGGATCTCGGCCACATCCCTGCTGCAGCTTCGCGACGCACTCATCGAGGCCGGGCGCGCCGCGGACGTCACACTCAAAGGACTCGTCGAGGAGCGCAAACCGGTCTTTGCCGGCGGCGTCGCCGTCCTGCGATCGGTCTTCGAGACACTCGATATCAAGCATCTTCAGGTCTCCGACTACGCCCTTCGGGAGGGCGTGATTTACGAGCTGATGGGGCGCAGCCAACATGGCGATGTGCGCGAGCGAACCGTCCGCTCGCTCTGCCGGCAATTTCAGATCGATCAGGAGCATGGTGAACGAGTCCGCAGGACCGCGCTGGCGCTCTACCTGCAAGTCACCGGAGCCTGGTCACTGCGGGAACCCAATCAGCTGCTGATGCTGGCGTGGGCGGCGCGTCTGCATGAGATCGGTGTGATGGTGGCGCACAGCCAATATCAAAAACACGGCGCCTATCTCCTGCGCAACGCCGACCTCGCCGGCTTCACCCGTTCCGAGCAGATGCTGCTGGCCGTTCTGGTGCTCGGCCATCGACGGCGGTTTCCCGTCCCGGAGCTGGCGGCCCTGCCACAAGACATGCGTGAGACGGCACGCCGACTCTGCGTTATTCTCAGACTCGCTGTTCTGCTGCATCGCGGTCGCTCCTCGGGCAGCAAACCTAATCCAATCCTGACCGCCGAAGGCGACAGCCTCGTGTTGTGCTTCCCCGACGACTGGCTGACCGAGCATCCACTGACGCGACTGGAGCTCGAGGAGGAGGCCAAGCGCCTGGCGAGCGCGGGACTGCAACTGCGATTCGGTTAGTTTGGGCGGTGTCGCCGGGGATCCAGTCGCTGCTCACCGCCTCGGCGCGATATCCTTTTCCCTTCTTCCTGGTAAAATCTTAGTCACCACGGGGTTGAGCGCGCTCAGCCCGGTGGCGAAACAACACCGACCGCCGCAAGATCGCGACCGGTCTACATGCCGCTAATCTGGAGGACGACAATAATGGCTGCACTCTTTTCCGCCGACTGGATGACCCATCTGAAGGACGCCTGGAACGCCGAGCCGGAGGTCAGTGAAAAGCTGGCCGAGATCGACTTTAACTCGGTGATCTATTGCGGATTCAAGAACGAAGAGACCCCCCGCGGCGTCTTCGTCGTTGAGAAGGGCGTTTGCGTCCGTGCCGGCGCCTGGTCGGACACTGATCCGCCGGCCAACTGGGACATGCGCGCAGACCTGAAGGATTGGCTGAAATGGGTCGAGAAGGGCATCGGCATGGCGGGAATGGGAACCGCCTTCATGACCGGCAAGCTCAAGTTCAAAGAGGGCGACTATAAAGCCATGCTGAAGGATCCGCGCATGGCCAACCCCTTTGTGAAGAGCTTCGGACTCATGCAACAGATTCCGACCGACGAGCTTGGCTGATCCAATCAGTAACCGGGACGCATCGGCGTCCCGCGAACTGACCGCTGCGAACAGCGGATTCGATGGCCGTGAGGGATCACGGCGTCAGTTGCACCAACCCTGTGTATCTCAACCCAGGGTATAACCGGCATCGACCTTCAGGACAGTGCCGGTCACGCGGCTGGCCTGTGCGGAAGACAGAAAGAGTGCGGCCTGGGCGATGTCGTCCGGCGTGATCGGGTCGCGGCCCAGCAGATGGCGACGCGCGGCCGTCGCCCGCGCCAGCTCGCC
>JBGSKP010000670.1:0-19716 GCA_041741175.1 Thiocapsa sp.
GCCCGATTTGCGTGCCTGCGCAGAGCGTGACGCGGGCCACCAGGCGGCTGTCTTCGCCGATGACGGCGCCCTCGCCGATGATGCAGCCTGGCCCGATGAAAACGCGTGGCCCAATCACCGCCCCTGCCTCGAGCACGCTGGTCGCCCCCACCGAAGCCGTCGGGTCAACCTGCGCTGTCGGATCCACTACGGCGCTCGCATGGATACCGCCGACAACCCGGGGCGGCGGATAGAGCAGGCTCGCGGCTCGCGCAAACATGAGATAGGGGTTATCGCTCAACAGCACCGGTGCCGGGCAGCCATCCGCGTGGGCAGCTGTGAGAATCACGCAGCCGGCCCGCGTGTCGGGCAGGCAGGTTCGGAATCGGGCATCGCCGAGAAAGCTGAGGCTATCGCCGTCAGCCGCGGTCAGGGACGCAATCCGACAGACACGAGCGGCTCTGTCGCCGCGCAATTCCGCGCCCAAAAAGGCCGATAATTCGCCGAGCGAGATATCCAAGGCGTCACCGGATTCGCCGCGTCGGGGCCGCAGAGCGCATCATTTGTCCTTGAACTCCTGCTTGAGACGGTCGATGACTTGTGCCGAGATATCGATTCGCGGGCTGAAATACACCAGCCCCTCGCTGATGACCAGGTCGATTTTCTCTTCCTTGGCGACCTCCACAATGACCTCGCGGACCTGCAGGGCCAACTTGGTACGCAGCTCGTTTTGACGCAGTGCGAAATCTTCCTGAAACTCATCGCGGGCGTACTTAATTTTACGTGTACGACTGCGGATGTCGTTTTGCAGAAGCTGGATCTCATTTTCGCTCATTAAGGCGCCTTCTCGCTCCAGGCGGCCTTGCAAGGCGGAGATCTGATCCTGTTGTTGCCGGAGCATGCGTTCACGCTCCTCGACCTCGCGCTGCAGCGCCGCACCCGCCGCCTCATACTGAGGTGACTGCTCGACCACCCGATTGGGATCAACCACCGCAATGCGATAGTCCACCGCGGATACCGCTCCCGACAGACAGAGCGCTGCGACCGCCAACCACCACAGAAGCGCTGGCCTCATACCGAGACTCCTTTAAAAGGTCTGCCCGATCCCGAACTGAAACACCTGAGTCTCGTCGCCCTCTTCCTCGTTGAGCGGGTAAGCCAGACTGATCGACAGGGCACCGATCGGCGATAGCCAGGTCGCCGACAGACCCGCCGAGTAGCGCAACTCTCCAAGATCGAAACCCGTGGGCTCGATCAGGTTCGACGAATTGGTTTCCCACACGTTGCCGAAATCCAGAAAGGCGCCCAGTCGCAGCGTTTTCGCAAGCTCGGGCCATCCGGGGGCCGGCGCATAGAGTTCCATGCTACCCACCAGCTTGAAATTACCGCCGACCGGGTCGTCGTCGCCGATCTCACGCGGGCCCAGCGAATTGGCGACGAAGCCGCGTACGGAGCGAGGACCACCGGCATAGTAATTCTCGAAAAAGGGAAGCGAGCCGGTATCGCCATATCCGCCCCCATAGGCAATATCGCTCGTCAAGCCCAATACGAATCGCGAGGTCAAGGGGATGTAGTACTGCTCCTGATACGACAGTTTGTAGTATTCGAGGTCACTGCCGGGAATGGCGACATCGGCTCTGAGAAGTCGCAGACCGCCTTTGGTCGGAAAGACCGCCGTGTCGCGACTGTCGTTGGTGTAGTTTGCGGACAGGATGAGGTCATTAAAGATGTCGCCGTTCTCTTCGACGAAATCCTGCGCCAGCGGCGACGTGCTGCCGGCCGTGAACTTGGTATATTGATAGCGTAGACCGAGTCCGGCGCGGCTGGTCTCGGAAATCGGCAAGCCGAAATTCATCCCGAGTATGCCGACATCGGTCGCATAGTCGGCGCCGATCAGCTCGTCGAAATCCGTCTCACGATAGGAGATATTAAATCCCCGACTGATACCGTCGACAGTATAGAAGGGGTTCGTGTAGGCGATTTGATAGAATTGGGTGGCCTGGCTGGTATTGAGTCCGAGCGAAACCCGCTTACCGGTACCGAGGAAGTTGTTCTGTGTCACGCTGGCGTTAAATAATATGCCCTGGGACTGCGAGAAACCGACACCGGCGGACAGATTGCCTGCGGGCTTTTCGGTCACGGTGACGTCGACGTCGACCTGATCGGTCGACCCGGGCACCGCCGGTGTCTCGATCGAGACATCCTCGAAGTAACCTAATCGCTGCAGCCGGGCACGTGACTGGCGGACCAGGTCAGCCGAGAACCAGGCCGACTCCAATTGGCGCATCTCGCGGCGCAAGACCTCGTCGCGGGTTCGCGTGTTGCCTTTCATATTGACCCGGCGGACATAGACACGCTGACCGGGGTCGATGAAAAAGGTGACCGCAACCTCGCGCGCGTCTTCGTCGATCTCGGGGATGGTATTGACGTTGGCGAACGCATAGCCGCGGTCGCCGAGCAGATTGGAGATGCGCTCGGAGCTTTCAGTGGTCGCACGGCGTGAAAAATAGTCGCCGCGTTTCAGATGAATGAGGGGAAAGATCTCGGTGGTCGGAATCGATGCCTCCCCGGCAAGCTTGATATCGCTGATGCGATAGCGCTCACCCTCGGAGATGACGACGGTGACATAGATCTCTTTTTTGTCGGCGCTGATGGACACCTGGGTCGAGGTGATATCGAAACGCACGAAACCACGGTCCAGATAAAAGGAGCGCAGCGATTCCAAATCACCGGCGAGCTTTTGCTTGGAGTATTGGTTGTTCTTGGTATAAAAAGACGTCCAGCCGGTCGGACCGAGCTCGAACAACTTGAGCAGCTCCTTCTCAGAGAAGGATTCGTTGCCGATCAGCGTGATCTGTTTGATCCGGGCGGTCAGCCCCTCGGTGATCTCGATCCGCACGGCGACGCGGTTGCGCTCGAGCGGAGAGACAGTGGACTGAATCAGGACACCGTACTTGCCGCGAGCAAAATATTGACGTTCCAGCTCCTGCTCGATTCGGTCTAAAACAGAGCGGTCGAAGACCCGCCCTTCCTTCAGCCCGATGTCGGCTAGGGCAGCCGTGAGCGCCTTGGTGTCGATGTCGCGGTTGCCGGTAATCTCGATCGAGGCGATCGCGGGACGCTCGCGGACCCAGAGGACGAGAATGTTGCCCTCGCGCTCGACCCGAACGTCGTCGAAAAAGCCGGTCTGGTATAGCGAGCGGATAATGCCGCCGGTCACGCCGTCGCCGACCGTGTCGCCGACCTGAACCGGCAGGTAATTGAACACCGTTCCCGGCGCAATACGTTGCAAGCCTTCGACGCGGATATCGGCGACTTGGAAGACCTCCGCAGAGAGCGGCAGGTGGACCACCAGCAGAAGCATCGCGAGCGCGAGCTGACGGCGGGCGCAGCTTCGAAGAATCAGAGTTATCGCGCGCAAGTCAGTGTCCCCTCGATCAGGCCGAAGCCTGCGATGCAGTCGGCGTTCCAGGGGCGGTAGTATAGAGGATTCGCCGCGCCTAGCCCAATAGTCGGGACAGATCCAGGTAGAAGGCCAGACTCATCAAGGCGGCCAGCAAAAATAGGCCGATCTTCTGGCCCTGCATCTGAGCCTCCTCGGACACCGGACTGCCTTTAATCCACTCGATGAAGAAATACAGCAGATGTCCGCCGTCCAGAACCGGAATCGGCAAGAGGTTGAGAATCCCCAGGCTGATACTGACCACCGCGAGAAACTTCACGAAGGAGTCCAGGCCATAGCTTGCGGTCCGCCCGGCGGTCTCGGCGATGGTGATGGGCCCGCTGAGATTCTCGATCGATGCCTGGCCGATGACCATGCGCCCGACCATCCGCAACGTCATAACGCTCATCTCGGCGGTTTTGGAAACGGCGCGCTCCAGTGACTCCAGCGGGCCGTAGCGGACCTCCACCCGATAGTCGTCCATCAAACCGTCCGGAACCAGCACACCCGCCCCGATCCGCCCGACCGTCACGCCGTCGACCAGCGCAGGGCGCGGTGTGATGTCCAACCCCACACGGTCTCCGTCGGCGCGCTCGACCTCGATCGCGAGACTCTGCCCGACACGGTCGCGCACGAGCTCGACCCACGCACCCCAGCTATCGACCGCGCTCCCGTCCGCCACCAGGATGCGATCGCCGAGCTGCAGTCCGGCGGCTTCGGCGGCCTCGCCGGGGACCAGCTCGCCGATGACGGCGGGCAAGGTCGGACGCTTCGGGGTGAGGCCCAGACGCCCGAGCAGGTCCGGCTCGTCGGCGAGGCTCTTTACCGCTGCCGAGGGAATCCAACGTTCGACCTCGTTGCCGGAAGCGTCCCGAACCCGCACAGCGAGCTCCTGCCCGTCGAGCGACTTGCCGATGAACGCGAACAGCGAGGTCTCCCAGCTTCCGGCCTCGCGGCCGCCAATCCGAATCAGCTCGTCGCCCGGCTCAAAGCCCGCCTCGGCCGCGATCGACTGCGGCGCTACCTCGCCTACAACGGGCCTCAGGCCCGAGTCGCCCGCCATGAAGATCGCCCAGTAGGCGAGAATCGCGAACAGAAAGTTGAAGATCGGACCTGCAGCGACGATCGACGAGCGCTTCCAGAGCGCTTGCCGATTGAAGGCGAGATGGACCTGATCGGCCGGCACCTCCTCTTCACGCTCGTCGAGCATCTTCACGTATCCGCCCAGAGGGACAAGCGCAACGACATACTCGGTGGCGTCCGGGTGGCGCTGAATACGAAACAGCGGCCGCCCGAAACCGATGGAGAAGCGCAGGACCTTCACACCAAGACGCCTCGCCACCCAGAAGTGTCCGAACTCATGGACCGCAATGAGGATCGCCAGGGCAACGACAAAGGAGGCAAGCGTAAAGAGAATGTCCATCAGATGGCTAAATCGCGTCCGGTGTGGTCCTTGGTGAAGGAGGTGCGGCCGGCTGCCTCAGTCATCAACAGCCATCGGCCAGGGGCGAGTCAAGGCGCTTGGTTTTCACGATTCTCGCTCGCGTCGGGAATCGCATCCGCGACTCGCCCGACGTCGAGTAGCCGACTCACGGACAAAGGCCCAGTCGGACGCGATGGATGTCAATGGGCGCGACCCTGCACCAAGTGCTCGGCGCAGTCCCGAGCGCGCCGATCCACGTCCAGGAGAAAGGCGAGGTCCCGACCCTCGACCCTTTCGTTGGGAAGCGCGTCCAGAGTCCCCTCGACCACGGCCGCGATTCCGGGCAGATCGATCCGCCGATCCAGAAAGGCGGCTACGGCGATCTCGTTGGCCGCGTTCAGGATCACCGGTGCCGTGCCACCCTGACGCGCGGCCTGAAAAGCCAGCGCCAGACAAGGAAAACGCGCCAGATCCGGCTCCTGGAAGTCCAGATGCCCAACCTTGAAGAGATCCAACGGGGTCACCCCAGCGTCGAGCCGGAGCGGCCAGCCCAGGGCATGGGCGATCGGCGTGCGCATATCGGGATTGCCGAGCTGCGCAAGCACCGATCCATCCTGATATTGCACCAACGAATGAATCACGCTCTGCGGATGCACCACGACCTGAACCCGGCTGGTGTCGGTCCCGAACAGCCAGCAGGCCTCGATGACCTCCAAACCCTTATTCATCATGGTGGCCGAATCCACCGAGATCTTGCGCCCCATGGCCCAGGTCGGATGGGCACAGGCCTGTTCGGGCGTGACCGACGCCAGTTGATCGACCGGCCAATCGCGCAGCGGCCCCCCCGAGGCGGTCAGCAGGATGCGCTCGACGCCAACCGTGGGCAGCCCCTCGCCGAAGTTGGGCGGCAGGCATTGGAAGATGGCATTGTGTTCGCTGTCGATCGGCAGCAACTGCGCACCGCTCTCCTCCACCGCCCGCATCAGCAGGGCGCCGGCCACAACCAGGGATTCTTTGTTGGCCAGAAGCAGACGCTTGCCCGCTTGAGCGGCGGCAAGTGTCGAGGGCAGGCCTGCCGCACCGACGATCGCCGCCATGACATACTGGGTCTCGGGCAGGGTCGCGACCTGCTCCAGGCTGCCTGCGCCGCAGAGGATCTCCGGACGCTCAGGCATGTCCGCAAGCAACTCACGCAGACGCCTGGCCGCGGTTTCGTCGACCATCACCGCAATCTGCGGCCGATGACGTCGGCATTGCTCCGCCATGCGCGCGCTATCGCGGTTCGCCGTCAGAGCGACGATGCGAAACTGCTCGGGATGACGCTCAATCACGTCAAGTGTGCTGACACCGATGGAGCCGGTTGAGCCGAGTACGGTTACGCCAATCACGCAGACACTCCAATCAAGGTCATGCCCAAGGCGAAAACCGGGGCGGCCGCCGTCAGGCTGTCAATTCGGTCCAGCATGCCGCCATGACCGGGCAAAAGATGGCTTGAGTCCTTCAGCCCCCGACGTCGCTTCAGAAGGCTCTCGTAGAGATCGCCGACCACCGAGATCAGGACCGAGATCTCGCACACCAGCAGGAGCAGGAGCGTTTCCAGGACGCCCGCCGACAGGATCCAGGCAAATACCGAAGCACAGATCAGTGCGCCGGCCATCGCGCCATAGACGCCGACCCGGGTCTTGCCCGGACTGAGCACCGGCGCCAGTTTCGCCCGACCGCCGCCCCAGGCGCGCCCGACGAAGTAGGCCATCGAATCGGCCGTCCACATCAAGAACAACAAAAACAGTACCAGCGAGGACCCGGCCGCAGGAAGGTCATGCAGATAGACCAATGCGGCCCAGGGACCGACCAGAACCAGAAACCCCACAGCCAGGAGTGACCATTGCGCCCGGTCGACGCGGGCAACCTCACGGATGCGCGCCAGCCGAACTGTTTGAACGACCCACCAGAGCGCGCTCAGGGCGAACAGCCAGGGCTGCCCCTGCGGCCAGAACCAAAGCAGCCCCATGGCGGCGAGGATCGCCAGCAGGTACGCCACGCGCACACCCGGATGAGTCAGCCCGGCCAGGGTGCACCACTCGAGCGCCGCCAGCATCATCACCGCGGCGACCAACAGAGCAAAGGCCGCAGTTGGAAGCCACAGGACAGCCGCGATCACCAGCGGCACCAAAGCAAGCGCGGTGATGGTCCGGTGCTTCAATGCATTGGAGGCCGCGCGCACTTCAACGACGCCCATAGGCGCACATCAGACTCTGTGTTTCGATCTGCTCGCCGGTTCGGCCGAACCGGCGCTGGCGCCGGCCGTAATCGTCGAGCGCACGAGCGTAGGCCGCGGCGTCGAAGTCCGGCCATAAAAGGTCGGTGAAATACAGCTCGGCGTAGGCCGATTGCCACAGCACGAAGTTGCTCAAGCGCTGCTCGCCGCCGGTGCGGATGAAGAGGTCGGGCTCGGGCAGATCGGGGAATGACAGGCGGCTCGCTAACGCCGCCTCGTCGATGTCGTCCGGGTCGAGCGTTCCGTCGCGCACATCCACCGCCAGCCGTCGCGCCGCTTGTGTAATGTCCCAGCGACCGCCGTAGTTGGCTGCAACCTGAAGATTCAGCGTGAGATTAGCGCCAGTCATCTCTTCAGCTTCATCAATGCGACGCTGCAGCTTCTCCGGAAACGCACTGCGGTCGCCGATAATGCGCAGCCGCACGTCGTTGTCGTTCAGGCGACGCACCTCGCCGCGCAGGGCGCTCATGAAGAGCTCCATGAGGATGTTGACTTCGGCACGCGGGCGTTGCCAGTTCTCGCTGCTGAATGCAAACAGGGTAAGGGTTTTGACCCCGCGGCGAACGCTCTCCTCCACGACCGCCCGGACACTTTTGACGCCCTCGCGGTGACCCGCTGTGCGTGGCCGGTTGCGCTGCTTGGCCCAGCGACCGTTGCCGTCCATGATGATGGCAACATGACGGGGAACGGCAGGATCCAACTCGTTCGTCACGGCGACAGGCGTTGCGATAGTCACGTTGATCGTTGTTGGAATCGCTAAGCCGGCATCAGATCGACATCAAATCCGCTTCTTTCTCCGCCAACACCGCATCGACGTCCTTGACGTACTGGTCGGTCAGCTTCTGCACGAGCTCCTGCCCGCGCCGCTCGTCGTCCTCGGAGATCATTTTTTCTTTGACGAGCTCTTTGAGCTCGTGATTGGCATCGCGCCGGATGTTGCGCACGGCCACACGCGCCTGCTCGGCCTCGTTGCGGGCAACCTTGATGAGATCGCGACGACGCTCTTCGGTCAACGCAGGCATGGGCACGCGAATCACAGTGCCCGCTGTGTTGGGATTCAATCCGAGGTCACACTGCATGATGGCCTTCTCCACCGCCTGCACCATATTGCGCTCCCACGGCGTAACGGCCAGGGTTCGGGCGTCTTCGGCGTTGACGTTCGCGATCTGTCGAATCGGCACGTCGGATCCATAATAGGAGACCATCACGTGGTCGAGTAACGAAGGATGCGCACGGCCGGTGCGGATCTTGGCGAGTTCGTGACTCAGGGCCTCGACGCTTTTGGCCATGCGCTCAGCCGCGTCTTTCTTGATATCGTCGATCATGTCAATTCCCGCTCACAACCAAGGAACCGACGTCTTCCCCGCGGATCAACCGCAACAGTGCGCCGGACTCGTTGATGTTCATTACACGCAATGGCATGCCATGGTCTCGACACAGCACGATGGCCGTGGTGTCCATGACCTGAAGTCCTTCACGAAGCGCCCGATCATAACTGATGCGCGGGTAGAAGGTCGCCTCCGGATCGACCATGGGATCGGCCGAGTAGATGCCGTCCACCTTGGTCGCTTTGATCAGAAGGTCGGCGCCGACCTCGATGGCACGCAGGCTTGCAGCGGAATCCGTCGTGAAAAACGGGTTTCCGGTACCGGCCGCGAACAGCACCACCCGGCCTTCGTCCAGATGCCGCATGGCGCGCGCACGATGATAGGTCTCGCAGACCTGACCGACCTGTAAAGCCGACATCACACGTGCCGCAACGCCGATGCGTTCCAGTGCATCCTGCATCGCCAACGCATTCATGACCGTCGCCAACATCCCCATCTGATCGCCGGTAACCCGATCCATGCCGCGGGCGGCCAGACCGGCCCCACGGAAGATGTTCCCGCCACCGATCACGAGTGCAACCTGGACGCCGACAGCCGTAAGATCGCGGACCTCGCTGGCAAAACGGTCCAGCACCTCCGGGTCGATACCGTAAGAC
Source organism: Thiocapsa sp. (assembly GCA_041741175.1). Classification (GTDB taxonomy): domain Bacteria; phylum Pseudomonadota; class Gammaproteobacteria; order Chromatiales; family Chromatiaceae; genus Thiocapsa. The sequence goes on from JBGSKP010000670.1 coordinate 9,107, forward strand.
TCGGAGCCGACCAATGCCTCGCCGCTGAGTTTGAGCAGGATGCGTCGGTAGAGTGGCGCCGTCATGTCCGAGAACCTCGTCGGGTAGCAATGCAGGGAGTACCGCTCGCGGATCGCGCGGCCCTCGGTTCTGGATCTGACTCGGGGTCAGACCCGGAATCCGACCCGGCGGTCAGACCACCGGGCTCAGATCGGCGGTCAGCTTGAGCGCACCTGCGCCATGACCTCTTCGGCGAAATTCTCGACCTTCTTCTCGATCCCTTCGCCGACCTCTAGGCGGACAAACCGGTGCACCGTTGCGCCGGCCTGTTTCACAAGCTTCTCAACCGAGATGTCCTGATCCTTCACGAAGGGCTGACCGAGCAGGGTGACCTCTTCCAGATATTTGCGTACGCGCCCCTCGATGATCTTGTCGACGATCGCCTCGGGCTTGCCGCTGTCGAGCGCCTGCGCCTTAAAGATCTCGCGCTCCTTGGCGAGCGTCTCGGGCGGAACCTGCTCTGCACCGAGACACAGCGGATTGCTCGCTGCGACGTGCATCGCGAGATCCCGACCCAGGGTCTCGTCGCCGCCGCTCATCTCCACGACCACGCCGATCCGCACACCGTGACGGTAGCTGTAGAGCTTTCCGGCAACCTCGTCGAACCGTACCAGACGGCGCACCTGCACATTCTCGCCGATCTTGGTAATCAACGCCTCACGCGCCTGATCGACTGTCATTGCCGGGTCGTCGCGCAACACCGACGCGGTCAGGGTCTGGGCATCGGTGCTCTCGCCTGCCAGGGCCGTGGCCGCCACGGCTTGGGCGAAATCGAGAAAGTGGGCGTCTTTCGCAACGAAATCGGTCTCGCAATTGATCTCGACCATGACGCCGCGCTTGCCGTCGGGGGCGATCTCGATCATCACCACGCCCTCGGCTGCGGTGCGACCGGATTTCTTCGCCGCCTTGGCCTGACCGGATTTGCGCATCCCCTCGATCGCCGCTTCGATGTTGCCGTCGGCCTCGACCAGCGCCTTCTTACACTCCATCATGCCGGCGCCGGTGCGCTCCCGGAGCTCCTTCACCAATGCCGCTGTAATCGCCATTGTTTGGTTCCTCTGTCCCTAGCGGGACAACTTCGAGTTGTCTGGATGTGGTCGCGCCCCGCGGATGCGGGGCGAGCCAATGCAGGGGACGCCCGGATGCACGCTGGATGCACTCCAGGCGCAAAGCCCAATTAACTAGACAGCTTCGGGCACCGGGTTAGTCACCGGAGCGGTCTCGACGGGGCTGGAAATATAGGCATCATCCCGACCAACCATCGCCGCCGCGGTTTGGCGACCGTCGAGGATCGCATCCGCTGCGCCGCCGATATAGAGCCGCACCGCGCGGATGGCGTCGTCGTTGCCGGGGATCACGTAATCGACCTTGCTTGGATCGTTGTTGGTGTCCACCACACCGATCACGGGGATGCCGAGCTTATTGGCTTCGGTGACGGCAATCTTTTCGTGACCGACGTCGATCACGAACATGGCGTCCGGCAGACCATCCATATCCTTGATGCCGCCGATGCTCTGCTCCAGCTTCGCACGCTCGCGCGACAGACCCAACGCTTCCTTCTTGTTGAAGCGCTCGATCGTTCCTTCCTCGAACATCGTCTCAAGCTCTTTGAGACGCTTGACCGAATGACGGATGGTCTTGAAGTTGGTCAGCATGCCGCCGAGCCAGCGATGATTGACGTACGGCATGCCGCAGCGCATCGCCTCTTCCTGAATGCCTTCACGGGCGGCACGCTTGGTGCCGACAAACAGGATGCGACCACCGTTGGCCGCCAGCGTCCCCATAAAGTTGACCGCTTCCTGATATAGGGGCAGCGTCTTCTCCAGGTTGACGATATGAATTTTGTTGCGTTGACCGAAGATGAAGGCACCCATTTTCGGGTTCCAGTAACGGGTTTGATGTCCGAAATGGACGCCCGCCTCCAACATCTGACGCATGGTAACTTGGCTCAAGATCGCACTTCCTTCTAGGTTTGGGTTGGGCCTCCACGCATCCCAAACGGCAACCTTAAAACCAGGCACCCAGCCGTTTGTGTCGATACGTGTGCGGACATTTTCCGCTCCGGGTCGAAGTTGAACATCGATACGAAGCGGCATGGTTAAGGCGCATTGGCCTTGAAAGTTCACGGACTGCTGCCCAGCTAACAGAGCGAGCCCGGCGACGTCTCTCTGTGTCGCCAGGTGGGATGTCACTCGGCTCCTGGCCGTCAATCGCCGGTCATCAAACGCCGGATGACGGCGCCGGATGACGGCCTAAGGTCGTCAACATCGGCGGATTTGCGGCAGCGCGCCGCGTTTTATAACATAGCCGGCTCTGTATGGGCAATTGTCGCCAGGTATTGCGTGAGATCAGGACCCGATGTCGATGCAGCACAGCGCGCCATGAGCGTGCCAATCAAAACGCCTCAGGCGATCGAGAAAATGCGCGTCGCCGGTCGTCTGGCGGCGGACGTGCTCGATATGATCGAAGAGCATGTCAGGCCCGGCGTGACCACCGACGAGCTCGATCGTCTCTGCCACGACTATATCACCCGTGTGCAGCGCGCCATCCCTGCCCCGCTGAACTACCGCGGATTCCCGAAATCCATCTGCACATCGGTGAACCACCAGGTCTGCCACGGCATTCCCGGCGACAAGCGACTGAAGAAGGGCGATATCGTGAATGTCGATATCACCGTTATCAAGGACGGCTACCACGGCGATACCAGTAAGATGTTCTTCGTCGGCGAGCCGAGCATCCTGGCGCGCCGGCTGGTGACTGTTACGCAACAGGCGATGCGCATGGGGATCGCCCAGGTTCGCCCGGGCGCCACCTTGGGCGACATCGGTCACGCCATTCAGCACTTCGTCGAGGGCCAGAACTTTTCAGTTGTGCGTGAATATTGCGGACACGGGATTGGCCAGGCCTTCCACGAAGAGCCGCAGGTACTGCATTACGGCAAGCCGGGCGAGGGTTTGGTCCTGCGAGCCGGCATGTGTTTTACCATTGAGCCGATGGTGAACTCGGGGAAGCGCTTCATCAAGCTGCTCCCTGACGGCTGGACCGTAGTCACCAAAGACCGCACCCTCTCTGCACAGTGGGAGCACACCGTCCTGGTCACCGAAGACGGTCATGACATCCTGACCTTGCGCGCCGAGGAGCGCGAGGCCAGCGAAGCCGGTGGCAGCGTCGTCCGGGCATGAGCCTGACCCCGCCACGGCTCGCTCAAGTCGCACCGGTCGCCGAGACGGCGGCCACAACCGATCCCATCGCGCTTGTCGCCGCCTGGAAGGAGCGCATCCGAACCGGACGCGACCGGCTGTTCGGCGAGTTCGATCGCGGCGCATCCATCGGCAGCCTGGTGCTCGGACGCAGCCGCCTGATCGACACGGTCCTCCGTGAGGTTTGGGAACACCATGTCGGTGCAACCGCAGATGCCGCGCTCGTTGCGGTCGGCGGCTATGGCCGCCAGGAGCTCCATCCCGCCTCGGATGTCGACATTCTCATTCTTATCGAAGCCGACGCGGAAGCACGCCTGGCCGAACCTCTGGAGCGGCTCGTCATCTGCCTGTGGGACATCGGTCTCGAAGTCGGCCATAGCGTGCGCACGCCCGAGCAGTGCGCGCGCGAGGCGCTCCTCGACGTCACCGTCATGACCAATATGATCGAGGCGCGCCTGATCTGCGGCAGCAGCATGCTCTGCTACAGGATGCGCATGGCGACCGCCCCGGAGCGTCTCTGGAACAGCGAGCAGTACTTCGCCGCCAAAACCATTGAGCAGCGGGAACGCTGGCACAAATACGGCGGCACAGCCTACAACCTCGAGCCGAACATCAAAGAAAACCCCGGCGGGTTGCGCGACATCCAGATGATCGGCTGGGTTGCCAAGCGCCACTTCGATGCCGAGACCCTGCATGACCTCGTCGGCCATGGGTTTCTGACCGAGTCCGAGTACGAGGCGCTGATGGAAGGGCAAACCCTTCTGTGGCGGATCCGGTTTTCGCTGCATCGCATTGCCGGTCGTCGCGAGGATCGCCTGCTGTTCGAGTACCAGCGCACCCTCGCCAATCAGTTCGGGTTCGAAGACGGCGCGAACAACCTGGCCGTCGAGCAGTTCATGCAGCAGTACTACCGCACGGTCCAGGAACTCAACCGGCTCAACGAGATGCTGCTTCAACTGTTTCGTGAAGCCATTCTCCTGCACGACGACATCGGCCCGCCGGTTCCGGTGAACAAACGCTTCCAGTCGCGCAGCGGCTATCTGGAAGTCACCTCTGCGAGCGTTTTCCAGCGTTACCCGATCGCCCTGCTGGAGATCTTCCACGTTCTACAGCTCCACCAAGAGCTCGAAGGCGTGCGTGCCAGCACCATTCGGCTGATCCGCGAGAACCGCCATCGGATCGACGACGATTTTCGCGCCGATCTGCGCGCCCGCAGTCTCTTTATGGAGATCCTGCGCCACCCCAGCGGACTGACCCACGCGGTACGCCGGATGAATCGTTACGGCGTGCTTGCCGCCTACATCCCGGTCTTCGCCAACATCGTCGGCCGGATGCAATACGATCTGCTGCATGTCTACACGGTCGACGAGCACACCCTGACGCTCCTGCGTAATCTGCGTCGTTTCACGATCCCCAAGCACGACGATGAGTTTCCGCTGTGCAGCGCCATCGCCAGACGCATCCCGAAGCTGGAGCTGCTGTACCTCGCCGGGCTCTTCCATGACGTCGCCAAGGGACGCGGCGGGGATCATTCGCTGCTTGGTGCCCGCGACGCCTGGGACTTCTGCGTGCTGCATGGTCTCCCGGAGTTCGACAGTCGCCTGGTCTCCTGGCTGGTCGAGAAACACCTCCTGATGTCGATGACCGCTCAGCGCAAGGACATCAGCGATCCGGAGGTGATTCAGTCCTTTGCCGCGATCGTCGGTGATCCGACGCGGCTGGATTATCTGTATCTCTTAACGGTGGCCGACGCCCGAGCGACCGACCCGGAGCGCTGGAACAGTTGGAAGGATGCCCTGCTGCGCGAGCTCTATCACGGAACCCGACGCGCTTTGCTGCGCGGATTGGAGAACCCGCAGGCCCAAAGCGAGCTGATCCACCAGAAACAGACCGAGGCCAGACGCCTGGTCGCGCGTTACGGGGGTGATCCGTCCGCCTGCGACCAGCTCTGGGCCAAATTCAGCCTGGATCTGTTTCTGCACAACTCGCCCGATGAGATCGCCTGGCAGACCCGCCAGATCCTCGCCTGCGACCCGTCGCAGTTGCCGCTGGTCGTCATCCGTCCGGTCACCGCACGCGGCGGCACCGAGATCTTCACCTACTCGACAGACCAGAAGAATCTATTCGGACGCACGACTGCCCTACTCGATCAGGTGGGGCTGAGTGTTATGGACGCGCGGATCATGACCACCGTCGACGCGATGGCAGTCAATACCTACCAGGTGCTCGACCAGGACGGCAGCCCGGTGCACGACCCGTTGCGGATGGAGGAAATTCGCTCGGCACTGATGTCCGATCTGGCCGAGGATGCCGGAGGCGGGATTCAAGTGGCGCGCTCCATGCCGCGACGACTGCGTTATTTTCCAACGCAGACGCGCGTCAGCTTCGCTTCGGATGAGCCGAATCGTCGCACCATCATGCGTCTGACCACGCTGGATCGGCCCGGCCTGCTCGCGGAGGTCGGCGCCGTCTTCCAAAACTGCGGCATTCGCCTCCAAAACGCCAAGATCGCCACGGTCGGTGCCGAGGTCGACGACGTCTTCTTCATCACCAACGATGACGAGACACCCATCACCTGCGAAACTGCGTTGTCCTGTCTGCGCCGCGAGATCCATGATCGGTTGGAAGACCATGGTTCGCACTGACACTCAAAGCGGTGTCGGTTGCGGCGCATCGGGATGGTCCTGGTCCGCACGCCTGACTGCGGGCATCCCGGCACTGCTCTGCGCATTCGTATGGGTCGACGCAGGCGCCGCAGCCGGAGAGGGCCAAACGCCGCAGGGCCCGACACAGGACCAGGCTCCGATACCCCTGTATGGCGAGCCGCTCGCGCCCGAGGTGTCGACGCCTTGGCTGGACGAGGTGCGTGCCCAGCGCCGGTCTTGGGAAGAGAAACGCAATGCGGCCAGAAGTGCATACGAGGCACGTCGGCGGGCAAACAACCCCAAAGCAGCCGCCCAGCAGGAGGCGTGGGAAGAGGATGTGCAGCGACGACGTTCCGCGCGACACGAACGCATGGAGCAGGAACGCGAGCTGTATCGAAGCCTCGGTCCGAGCCTGCTACCGGCCTGGCCCTGGCCAAACCAGGGGCCCAACGCGGGGCCGGATGCTTTGACCCAAGATCCGACCTGGGATCCGACCCGGCGGGCAGACGCCATCCCAGGTCCGTTTGCGCCCGCACCGCCGGGCGAGGTGCCGCTCTATGCACCGCCGGGCTGGGACAATCGTTGGTATTTCAGGGGGTTTTGATCCCGCAGGCCGCCCTGTCGCCGCGCAGCGGATCCTCATACGGCTTCGATGAGCTCGACCGCATTACCATCTGGGTCGCGACAGAAGAGGGCCCGACGTCCCGACCGGCTGAGTGTGTAAGCGATCCCGGCATCGAGCAGCCGTGCGATCAGAGGGTCCAGGGCGCCGACGCGCATCGCCAGATGCCGATCCCGGCCACCGTGCTCGGGACGCCCCTCCACCGGGTCGGGATTCGGCAGCTCAAGCAGATGGATCTGCTGCTCGCCGACCCATAGCCAGACGCCGGGAAAGGCTAGATCCGGGCGCTCCGGGACGGGCTCAAGGCCCAGAATGTCACGATAGAACGCCAGTGACCGTGCGGTATCGGCAACGATCAGACTGACGTGATGAATGGCGAGAACCTGCGGCATGGCATCCACCTCGGCATAGAGCCGGCTGTATCGTTCGCTTATACTAAACGGGCTCGCTCATGAGCTCACCGCTCTCCTCAGGATGACCCGATGAACCCCGATATCGGGCGCTTACAGCCCTACCCTTTTGAACGACTCGCTGCGCTGAAAACAGGGTTGAGCGCACCGCTTGATCGCGACCACATCGCGCTATCGATCGGCGAACCGAAGCATCCGACGCCGGCACTGATCACCGACGCGCTGATCGCGCATCTGCATCAGCTCGCGGTTTACCCCAACACCCGTGGTCTTCCCGCCCTGCGCGAGCAGATTGCGTCCTGGCTGGGAACACGCTTTAAGCTCGGCGCCGGTGGTGTGAGCGCTCCAGGCGCGTTTGGCATCGACCCGGCGACGCAGATTCTACCGGTCAACGGCACCCGTGAGGCACTCTTCGCCTTCGCCCAAGCGGTGATCGACCGCCGACGCGAGCCGCTGGTTCTGATGCCGAATCCCTTCTATCAGATCTACGAAGGTGCCGCGCTGCTGGCCGGGGCACAGCCGCGCTATCTGGCATGCGAGGCCGTGAACGGCTTTATCCCTGATTTCGATGCGGTGGACGACGCCACCTGGCGGGCCTGCCAGGTGATTTATGTCTGCTCGCCGGGAAATCCTACCGGCGCATTGCTCGATCAGGCCACCTATGCCCGGCTGATCGAGCTTGCACATCGCCACGACTTCGTGATCGCGTCCGACGAATGCTACTCGGAGCTGTATCTGGACGAATCCGATCCGCCGCTCGGACTGCTCCAGGTCGCCGCGGCCATCGGTAATACCGCATTCAGCCGCTGCGTGGTCTTCCATAGTCTATCCAAACGCTCCAACGCACCGGGCTTGCGCTCTGGCTTCGTCGCCGGCGATGCCGAGCTGATAGAAGGCTTCTTCGCTTATCGGACCTATCACGGCTGCGCCATGCCCATGCCGCATCAGCACGCCAGCATCGCCGCCTGGCGCGACGAGGCGCATGTGCGTGAGAATCGCCGACTCTATCGCGAAAAGTTCAGTGCGGTTCTGGAAATCCTCGGTGACACGCTCCCGGTCGCTATGCCGAAGGCGAGCTTCTATCTGTGGCCGCAGACGCCGATTCCGGACACCGACTTCGCGGCACGTCTCTTTGCCGAGGAGAATGTGACGGTACTGCCTGGTCGCTTCCTGTCGCGGACCCACGACGGCGCCGATCCAGGAGCCAATCGCATCCGTATCGCCCTGGTACCTCCACTGGACGAGTGCGTGGATGCCGCACGGCGCATCCGACGCTGTGTGGAGCGGATCTGAACACCAAGCCCTGATGTGACCGGGACGAGAGGTCATGCGTGTCTTCAACACAAGAGCAGAGAACGATTCATGAGCGACCAACGACCCATCATTGAAGAAGCCTTCGAGCGTCGTGCCGAGATCACGCCGCGCACCGTCGAGACCCGCGTGCGCGACGCCGTTCAGGACACCATTGAACGGCTCGACCGCGGCGAGGTGCGGGTCGCGGAGAAGCACGATGGCGACTGGATCGTCAACGACTGGTTAAAAAAGGCCGTCCTGCTGTCGTTCCGGATCGAAGACAACTGGTTCATCAAGGGCGGCTTTACCAACTACTACGACAAGGTGCCGTCAAAGTATGCCGACACCAACTCGCGCGAATTCCGCGACGGCGGCGTGCGGGTGGTTCCACCGGCAACCGCGCGCAAAGGCGCTTACATCGCGCCGAGCTGCGTCCTCATGCCCTCCTATGTCAACATCGGCGCCTATGTCGACTCGGGTACCATGGTCGATACCTGGGCGACGGTCGGCTCCTGTGCGCAGATCGGCAAGAACGTGCATCTGTCCGGCGGCGTCGGGATCGGCGGCGTCCTCGAACCGGTGCAGGCCGCCCCGACCATCATCGAAGACAACTGCTTCATCGGCGCACGCTCGGAGGTCGTCGAAGGGGTCATCGTCGGTGAAGGTGCCGTGCTCTCGATGGGCGTCTATATCGGCCAGAGCACCAAGATCTTCAACCGCGAGACCGGCGAGATCCTCTATGGTCGCGTGCCGCCCGGGGCCGTGGTCGTCCCCGGCAGTTTGCCCGCCAAAGACGGGACGCACAGCCTGTACTGCGCGGTGATCATCAAGCAGGTCGACGAGAAGACCCGCGGCAAGGTCGGCATCAACGAGTTACTGCGGGACATCTAGCAACGTGGTCGAGCTCTATGGCATCCGCAACTGCGACACCATGAAGAAGGCGCGCGCCTGGCTGGACGGGCACGGTATCGCCTATCACTTCCACGACTATCAGCGCGACGGACTCGACGCGGCCCGGCTGCGCGGCTGGGTGGATGAACTCGGTTGGGAAGCCCTGGTCAACCGGCGCGGCACGACCTGGCGCAAGCTGCCCGAGGCGGTGCGCGAGCAGATGGATAGCGCGGCGGCGATCCGGGTCATGCTTGAGCAGCCATCCATCATCCGCCGCCCGCTCCTCGACACCGGCGAGGTGCGCCATCCTGGCTTTTCCGAAGCCGACTACCAGAGGCTGTTGGGCTGATGTCCGACTCCCCGACACTTGAGCTGGCGCGCGAACTGATCCGCCGTCCGTCCGTCACACCCGAGGACGCGGGTTGCCAGACCCTGATGGCCGAGCGTCTGGCTGCGATCGGTTTCCGGATCGAGCCCATGCCGTTCGGGCAGGTCAGCAACCTCTGGGCACGCCGGAGGCAGGCGCGTCCGCTCTTCTGCTTCGCCGGACACACCGACGTGGTGCCGACCGGCCCGCTTGATGACTGGGAGTCCGCCCCGTTCGAGCCGACCATTCGCGACGGCCGTCTGTTCGGACGGGGCGCCTGCGACATGAAGGGCTCGCTCGCGGCGATGGTAACTGCGACCGAGGCATTCATCGCCGCGCATCCAAACCATCGCGGCTCCATCGCCTTCCTGATCACCAGCGACGAAGAAGGCCCCTCAATCGACGGTACGCGTCGGGTCATGGAGCAACTTGAAGGGCGCAGGGAGCAGATCGACTATGCCCTGGTCGGCGAGCCCTCGGCGCGTGAACGCTTGGGCGACGTCATCAAGAACGGACGCCGCGGGAGCCTCAACGGCACGCTGCGGGTTCAGGGTAAGCAGGGCCACGTCGCCTACCCCCATCTCGCCAAGAACCCGTTTCATGCCTGCGTCGAAGCACTCGCCGCGCTGTGCGCGGAGGTCTGGGACCAGGGCAACGCACACTTCCCGCCCACCAGCTTCCAGATTGCCAATCTCAGCATGGGCACGGGCGCCGAGAACGTCATCCCCGGCCGCCTGGACGCGCAGTTCAACCTGCGCTTCTCCACCGAGCTGGACCCCGAAATCATCCAGGCGCGTGTTCGGGCGATCCTCGATGCCGGGGACTTCGACTACGCGCTACAGTGGCGCCTGTCCGGCAATCCCTTTCTGACACCGGCCGGCGAGCTGGTTGCGGCAAGCCGTGAGGCAATCAAAGCCGTCACCGGGATCGAGACACTCCTTTCCACCAGCGGCGGCACCTCGGACGGACGCTTCATCGGCCCGACCGGCGCCCAGGTCGTCGAGCTGGGCCCGGTGAACGCCACCATCCACCAGGTCAATGAGTGCGTCGGGGTCGCCGAGCTCGACGACCTCTCGCGGATCTACCAGGGAATCCTGACGCGTCTTTTAGCCGCCGCCTGACCGGCGCCCGGCGCACCCTATC
>JBGSKP010000671.1:0-6759 GCA_041741175.1 Thiocapsa sp.
ACCAGTAGGGTCAGCGCGAACAGCGCGAACTGTATCGGATGCGGACCTCGGCGCGCGGAGCCTGAGTGAGCTTCGCCCAAGCCCGCCCCGACCAACGGGGCGGCGTCGCACTGGCAAGCGGCATGGGTTGGCATCGATGTGTCGGCGGGCCTGCGGCCGCAAGGTAGTGTTCGGCTCATGGGTCGAGGAGCGCGGTAAGAAGCATGGATCAACACCCGATAAAGAATCGAACGACTCTCCGATTGGGGACATCGGTTGCCCGTTACGCTTGGGCTCGGCCAACCAACTGCCGGTCGGTTGGTGCGCTATTGAGCCATGAGTGCTCTCAATCGGCCCTGTCCGGGCCATCATGGTCCGGCACCATGCGAGTTACGAGAGAACCATACTCCATGCCTAGCCCCGGAGGCATTTCGTGAAGGTCGACAGTGGCGACGTCTTCGGTGACAACATCCGCGGTCGGGTCCAGGTCGGCGAGCCCGTCAGTGTCACGGCGGAGATGTCCGGCGGTGAATTTGACGCGACCGCCGTCAATTCGGTCGCACCCCGATCGACCTGGCGGCATCGATCGTCGGTGATGTTCCGGTAAATAAGAGGCTGCCTTCAGCCGCAGGCGCCGGTACACCGAACCACCACGCGCACGCAGTTCAACGCGCTGATCTCTTCCGGCGGTACGCCGATGGTTCCCTCGCCGCTGTGGATCACCGTCGCATTGTTGCACTGCAGGCGACTCGGCAGCAGCTCGAGTCCCGCACTCCAGTCAGTGTCGTCGCAGGACGCATCGCCATTTCCGAACCGCAGACCGAACTGGTAGGACGCGCAACGAAGGCGCGGGTGGACGACTTCTCCACGCAGTTGCCAATGTCCGGAGGCTGACAAGGTACCACGCACGAAGTTGTCCCGGAACATACGCTCACCGTCGCCACCGGTTCCCGGCGACAGAGGCCGGTCGACTTGCCGCACGATCCGTGGCTCGCCCGACACAGCCTCGCTCTCGGCCGCCTCCTGCTGCAGCGCACAAGACGAGAGTGCAGCCATTGCAATAGCCGAAATCAGCCCAGGGATCACCGCTTGCCGGACAGCCCTGATCCAAGCATTATGCACCGTCGTCTGCTGGCTCCCGAACGTTCCGATCGGTGCCGAACGATGCGAGCATCCGGCCCCTGCCGCACAAGATGGCAACTGTCTCATAGATCTGACTCGGCCCGGTGTTTAGCCGCAATGAAGGCGTTATGGGGAACATGCAGGAGCTGGGCAATCTTGCGTACCAGGTGCTCCTCGTAGCGATGTAGCTCTCGGTCTGCCAGCGCAACCGCCCACAGCTGCTCGACGACCTGTACCCGCTGCTCTGGTGTGTATTCGTCGTTGATCAGCGTCGTGAACTGGAAGTAATCGGTTGCGCCGTCGCGCTCGGCGTCGGCCAGCCGAATCAGCGTCGCGGTCTCGTCGCTGCTGAGGTCGAAGTGCTCGCGAATGGCGGCTTCCACACGGGCGCACTGCTCCGGACGGACTTCGCCGTCCACGCGAGTCATTTCGAGCAGCAAAGCCCCAACGGCAAGCTGAAGCCGGTGCTTCGACTCTGCGGCCGTAGCCGCAGCGCTCGGTGCAAGGTTCTCTTTGAAGAAGTTCCTGATCTGGACAAGCATCGCATGGGTCTCCGTCGTCGGGTCAATCGACCACCTCGTTGCTGGCCCGGCTGGCTTGGTCGATCCAATCCACCACGCGCCGCTCCTGATAGTCATAGAAGGGATTATGCCGCAGCCGCAGCAGCCATTGCGCCGGAACCTTGAGGACGCCGCGCTCGCCGCGGATGGCCAGCTGCCCCAGAAACACCTGTCCCGGCGTCTTCGGCGGATAGCGCCCGTAGAGCGGATCATCCGGCGGGAACGGCAGGTCGACATGGGACAAAGACAGGGTATCGTACGGCCAGGTTCCGGCCAAAGACTCCCTGCTCGAGACGCCAGCGGAAGACGGTGCCTTGTAGCGCGCGACGACTCGGCTCCCGTGGTCGGACGCGTTGCCGACCAGAGTGACGGCGAACGGCAGAGTCTCGTCGGCCATGAGCTCATGCGTCAGGACACCGGTGTCGGTCACGATCAACGGCGATGTCAGGGTGTCGCGGTTGATGTCGTAGAGCAACAGCTCATGCAGGCCCGGAGCCAGTTGCCGCAGTAGGTTGTCCGCGGCCGCGCGCGGCGAGACGGTGGCATCGACGATGCTCAGCAGCACCAGGGTCGACGGGAAATCCCGGATCGGCGATTCTTGAGCCCGATCGAGGACAAGTCGGAAAACCTGGCGCGAGCGCCGCACCACCCGTCGGAGCTGCTGTTCTGAGGGCGACTGGAACAATAATGACCTCCGACGCGAGTCAGCTTAAGGCATGTATCCCGAGTCTGGTACCATCGCTTCCACTTTCTCCTCCATCCATGACTCCGTACCGATGAGCAACTTCTGGGATATCCTTTATCTGATCGCGTCGAGCTTCTTGTTCGTCGCCTACCTGATCATCCTCTTCCATATCGTCGTAGACCTGTTCCGCGACTCCGAGCTTGCGGGAGGTTACAAGGCCTTGTGGCTGATTGGCCTCGTCTTCGTGCCGTTCTTGACGGCACTCGCTTATGTCCTCGCACGCGGCAAAGGGATGGCGGAGCGGCAAATCTCCGCGCTGCAACGGGCCAAGTCGGACACCGCTGCCTACATCCGGGATGTGGCGGGCAAATCCCCCGCAGAACAGATCGCCGACGCCAAGGCGCTGCTCGATGCGGGTACGATCAACCCGGCTGAGTTCGACAGACTCAAGGAGAAGGCGCTCACCTAGGAGGCTGTCGAAAACGAAGACGCCAGCGTTAAACTGCTCGGCGACAAGCAGCCATCGCAGCAGTTCACCTCCCCGGAGCAACTCGGGGCGCTCGCGGTCTACCTGTGCTCCGATGCGGCCTGCAATATGCGGGGCGTCGGCCTTCCAGTCGACGGCGGCTGGCTAGCGCAATAATTGCTGTCGCGGAGAACCGTGCCAGAAACCACAACGATTTCAAAGGGCCACTAGGATGAAAACAGCGTTTCGCATTGCATGCATCGCCTCGCTCGCACTCGGTGTTGCGGGTTGCGCCACAACCAGCCCCCAAACGTCAGCGGGACAACCCTTGTTGAGCGCGGCCGCGGTCTTCTCGACGCAGGCCACGATCGTCGCAGCCAATGCCGACAGGAACGAGCTGACATTGGAGGTTCCGAATAAACCGGGAGACAACTTCTTCGACGTTTATGTTGGCGAAGATTTTGGGGATCTGTCGCAGGTCCGTCTCGGTGACCGCCTGACGATTCGCTACATCGAAGCGGTGTTCATCGATCGTTTTCAGCCCGGTGAGGTGGAGCCAGGCATCGACTTTACCGATGCGATCGGCACGGCTCCGCCGCATGAGCGGCCTGCGCGAGCCGTTGCCGAAAGCGTGTTCGTCGTTGCGGTTGTCAAGGGCATCGATCGGGAGAACGAGCTCGTCGCCCTACAAGGTCCCAAGGGGATCGAGAAGGTGTTCAAGGTCCGCGATCCCGCAATACTCGACAAGCTTCAGACCGGGGATAAGGTCAAGACGAGCTTTACGCGAGCCTGGGTCGTCGATATCTCCCCAAGGCCATCGCGTCGCGCGAATCCCAATTAAACAGATCTTAAGGTCCAAGGCCGCCTTGACATCCAGTCGCACCAGGCCCGAGTCGAGGCGGTCGGACTGACGCCTTAGCCACCACCAGATCCCAAACGAGAACAAGGTGAAGAGCGCCGCATCGCTCAACGCAACACCGAACCGAGGCTGATAACCACCCTTGAGGAGAAGGTTCACCGCGCGCAGAAAGGCAAGCCACTCAGACGATGAGCACCGTTGCCTTCAGCGCGATGACCAGGGGTGCCAGAAGCCATACTGAAATCGACGATCGCCACGGTTGGCAACCAGTCAGGAGACCTTCAGTGTCAGCCAGGTGATTGCGACGGATGGCACGCGCGGTAGCCCGTGACCATTGCCGACTGCAGGGGGAACGGCTTTCCCGCAGATCACGACCCGGTCGCGAACGCACCAGCCAACGCAAGAGCCAGAACCAACAGAGACAGACCCGCAGCCGGCCACTGCCGCAAGCCGCGATCGGCACGCTCCAGGATGGCGCCCAGAGCCGCCGCCCACTGTCCGGTCAGGCTCGAGGTGGTCGCCGCGAGAGGCTCGGAAGCGTCCGCCTGACGGTCAGGCCAGGGCAGCATCCCAAGCACCAGCAACCCGACGACCAGGATTGGCCAGACATCGCCCCAGAGTTTGCTCCAGTCAAAGGCGCCAGCCATGGCGGTCGAGACGGCCGCGCTCGAATCAAGACCGGCGCGACCGATCCCGACCAGATCGAAGAGCGCGGGCGGTAGGAGCCCGAGCAGCACCGCAATGAGCGCAAGCGCCAGAACCACCAACTCCTTGGCGCGTCCGGGACGAGCGATGACCTGACCGGATGGCGGGCCGGACAATGCATGTCCGAGCACCCAGAACAGATAGGCGGCGGTGAGCAGTCCACCCGCCTGCATGACCAGCCCCCACCACCAGAATCCGCTCCCGTCGGCAGCCGAGGTCAATAGCGTCTTGGTCAGATAGCCGCCGCTCGGTTGCAACCCCACCAGCGACAGTCCGGCCAGCCCAAAGGCGAGAACGGTGATCGGCAAGACGCGACCGATGCCACCGAGGCCGCGAATCCGGTCGTGACCGAGTGCCCCGGCGATGAGGCCGGCGGCCATGAACATGGCGGCCTTGGCGCAGGCATGCGAGACCACCTGGAGCATGCCGCCGGTCAAGGCGACAGACTCGTGACTCGCGGCCAGCGGAAAGATCAGGAACAGATAGCCGATCTGGGCCACGGTCGAATAGGCGATGAGCAGCTTGAGTCGGACCTGCCGCAGAGCGACCAGGTTGCCGAACAGGATGGCACCAGCACCCATGACGCCCAGAATCTGGACCCCGGGCAGCGACAGGAGGCCCGGCATCAGATCGAACCAGATGCGCAGGATCAGAAAGAAGGATGCCTTGACCACCAGCGCGGACAGGATGGCGCTGGCGGCGGGTGGCGCACCGGCATGCGCCGGGGGTAGCCAGAGATGAAGCGGAAAGAGCGCGGTCTTGGCCAGGAGTCCGACGGTCATCAGGGCGGCGGCCCCGATGACTGCGGGCGGCAGTTGGTCCGTTTCCGCGATCCGGTGCGCCAGCAGGGCGATGTCGAGGGTGCCGTAGGTGCCGTAGAGAATCACCGCACCGAGTAGATAGAGCACCGAGCCCAATAGCGCGAAGAGCAGATAGCGCAGGGCCGCCGCCAGGGTTTCCGCCCGTCCGTCCAGGGCGACCAGGGGAACCGCGGAAAAGGTCAGAAGCTCCAGCGCGACAAACAGCGTGAAGAGATCCTGTGCCAGAAAGACCGTATTCAGTCCACTCCAGATCCCCAGCAGGAGCAGCCAGAACACCAGCGATGTGCGTGTCTCGGATGCGCCTGCGGGGGGTCGGAAGTCCCGCTGAGCGTAAATCCCGACCGCCAGGATCACGACGGCCGTGGTGACCAGCATCACGGCCGAGAGTCCGTCCGCCTCGAGCGCCACGCCCAGCGGGGGTGCCCAGCCGCCAAGTTGGTAGTGCAGGACCTCACCGCCCGCCAGCAGGACGGCGGCGATGGCGACGGCGACCGCGAGTCCCGGCAGCATCAATGCAAGGACGACACGGCCCAGGAACCGTCCACCAAGGATGGGTGCCAGCAGCAGACCGATGACCGGCAACAGCAACGGGAACAACAGGAGCGTGCCACCCAGATCCGTCAGATCAGTGATCAGGGTGGCCAGGATGGAATGGATCTCCATTAGGGCGTTCGCTCGCTTGAGGCCGTCTGATCCTCGGCAAGCGCTGGTGCGCGTGGCTCATCGCCCTCCAGGGTACCGCGGCGACTCGTCTCGGCGAGACGCAACAGCAGTGCGACGGCGATGGCGGTGGCCGCGAAGGCGACGACCAGACCGGTGATGATCAGGGCCTGGGGTACCGGGTCGCCGTCAACGCCTTGCCCAGCCAGGGCAAGCACGCCACCACCCCGTCTGGCGATCACCCCGAACAACCGGAAAACGCCGCTGCCGATCAGGTTGAATGCAAGGATCTTGCGCAGGACGCCCGGTTGGCAGATAAACCCGTAAAGCCCCACCCCGATCAGTGCGGCGGCGCACAGGCCGAACAGGGTCGGGCCGCTCATGATCGCATCCCGGCGCGCGATTCAGCCGCCGGCGGTCCTGCGAGCAGTAGCCCGAGGATCACCGCGACAGAGAGGGTCAGGACCGCTTCGATGATCAGGATCAGCGGCTTGGCGTATCCCTCCGGATAGCCCAGGAAGGCGTCCGCCAGCCAGACGCCGGCCACGCCGATGCCAATGAACACGAGGCTGCCGATCAAGACCAGCACACGCATCGGGCGATTGCTCAGGGTCGGAGGCTCACGCAGGCCGGCCATCATAATCAGCACCCACATGGCGGCCAGCACCGTGGCGCCCTGGAACTTGCCGCCCGGATGGTCCGCCCCGTTCCAGACGAGATGGATGCCGACCAGGATCCCGAAGGGCGGCAGGAGCTGAGCCAGCAGGGTCAACGCCGGACCCGGACGCGGGCGGGGCAGGAACCCCGGTTGTCCGCCCCAGGCGGAATCGGTCGCCACCGACCAGACCCCGATCAGGGCGAGCACCAGAACCACGGACTCCAGCAGGGTGTCGATGGCGCGA